>JBCKWE010000031.1:0-21668 GCA_038923045.1 Legionellaceae bacterium | reverse complement strand
GGTGGCGTGGTGGAGCGTTCTATTGAAGACACCATGCTCACGCTGTATGCTTGTTATATGTGAGCATAGCAATTGTAATCGACGTCAGATCTATGTGGTTTGGCAGCAGGATATTGTTGAGTACTTGAGAGAACGAGAGTCTGTAACAACTAAAAATGCAAGTATATTTTGGAAAGTAACGGAAAGAACAGCTTCATCCAGATTAAAGCGAATGCTCGATGATGGGCTAATTTTTGAAATCGCTACTAGCCCATATGATCCTAAGAAAAAATTTGTTTTGGTTAAATAGTACGACGAGTATAAAATACCATTTTGTTTTAAATAGCGATTAAAAGAAATAATAAATAGCTCTATGATTAAAGGAATATGATGATCACTACAGACGCAGAACCACTTAAACAGGAGTTGTTAGATAAGGCTGCCAAGGATGATAAGGCGCACCCTTGGCGAATCTGCCCATTAGGTCAGCATTTTGTTCGCACTCATCTTGAACATATACCACCATCCAAGACACATCCACAGGGTGCAGTCATCACTAGGCATGAGCATTGCGCCAATAATCCATCGCATAAAGATATGTTGTCATTAGATGAAATTCATGTGGTTTCAAGTAATCATTTTGAAGATCTTCCAGGGTCGCCTACAGCAGGTATTTTAACTGACTTTGATAATGCAGATACTTATGATCAACTCATTCGTGGCTGGGTTCGTTATTGGAATGATATTTTTGGATTTGAAGAACCATTGAATCCAAATTTAATAAAGGCGTTAATGGCTACTGAATCAAGTTTTAACGAAAAGGCTGCGAGTAAAAATACTAGGAACCGTGCTCGCGGATTGTTGCAGATTACCGAACAAACATTACATATTTTAAATGATCATAAAGGTGAGCTCAGCAATTATCTAATGTTTATTAGAGCCCAAGATCTTTTTGATCCATCTGTTAATATTTGCTGTGGTGTGCGTTGGCTGTTTAGAAAACAAATCACTGCTTCTGCAAGATTAGGACGAAAAGCTACCTGGGAAGAAGCTGTGATTGAGTATAAGTCCTATTGGGACGAGATGGATGAAGGTAATATCCCAACTGCGATACTCAGGTTTCGAAAATTTTATCAGCAGTTAGAAGGTAAATAGAATGTTCTGGCATGCCCTTTTTAAAGGAATTATTCCCATTCTATTACTCGGTGTTTCAATGGATCTTTTCAGTCTTAACCTAGGCGTGCAAGAAAAATATTCAAAGATATTGCTGATACAAGACTATGGCATTCTCAGTCAAGATGATTTAGCAGCTTACACTAGGGATGTGAAACCAGTTATATTTTCTGGAGAAATAGGCAAGAATTATAATTATTGGCAATGTTTTCCTCGAGCAAATGTTACTATCACACTTCGTGATAAAGGCTATTCGGCCGAAGACATTGGAAATATTGAAAATTATGGAAATTTACTCATCAATGTATGGTCACATGACGGCATATCTAATGAGTATTCCATGCGTAGACCATGGGCTATTGATGAGCAGGAAATAATATTTAAAAAATGGCAAAAGCTCATGAAAAATGAAAAATACGTCTGTCTTTCTGGGAATATGGGGCGATCTGAAAAAAAGATAAAACATAATAAACTTCATATTAAATATTCGTGGATTTTTGAAAAAATAAAAACTTTAAAAGGGTGTGACTCTTATTTTACAGGTCAATGCGAGCACGGATAGCTTCAAACAAGGAGAAGTGGACCCCATAGGTGAGACAGTAATACCTTCAGCTAAAGCTTTTAAAAATGAATCTTCCATTTGCCGCGCCTCAGTTTATACCACAGTGCCTGAATGAATTAGGAACTAAATATCTTAGTCGTTACACGCCATGTAAATTTACAGTGGATGAAGAGCTGGCCTATGCACTTGGAATTGTACATGTGGAATTCATTTTGATTCAGTCTGGCACAACAGTGACGAAAACGTGCCGTAACCGTGGCCGATTGCAGTGTATTTGCGGCCCATGACAGTTAGGCGATTGTGGCAAAAATAACATTTATTGATATTATACGATTTGCTATAATGGATTTATAATGAATGAACCTGAGTGCAGCCGCTCTAACTAGCAGAATATTTAAATGAATGATTCCATATTGATTTATCAAACAAAGGACGGTGACGTTCGAACTGAAGTTACATTAAAAAATGAATCTGTTTGGTTGTCACAAATCCAATTGAGTGAACTTTTTGGAACAAAACGACCTGCAATTACTAAGCACTTAATTCAAATATTTAAAGTTCAAGAATTAAGTGAAAATTCAGTATGTTCCATTTTGGAACGTACTGCGGCGGATGGTAAGAAATATAAAACAAAATTTTATAATCTAGACGCAATTATTGCCGTTGGATATCGAGTAAATTCAATAAAAGCCACTCAATTTAGAATTTGGTCTAGCCGCGTGCTTAAAGACTATTTAATTAAAGGATACGCGCTTGATGAACAGCGTTTAAAGCATCAAGTTAACCGCATTAAGGAGCTAGAAAAAACATTGAGCTTATTTCAAGATGCTCAATCTAAACTATTAAGTCAATCCGAAACCGCCGGCCTTTTATCTGTATTAACGGACTACACGCATAGCTTTATTTTATTGAACCAATATGATACTGGAAATTTTCCGGAGGGTGGATTAAATACAAATATTACAGTTGAAATTACTTTGCCCGAAGCATTGAAAGTAATCAATGAATTAAAACAACGTCTAATTGGACAACATGAGGCGACAGAATTATTTGGTCAACCAAAGGATCAAAGTTTTTCAGGGATATTAGGCAATATTGTGCAAAGTTTTGGTGATGAATATCTATATCCAAGCATAGAAGAACAAGCGGCTCATTTGCTTTATTTCATCATAAAAAATCATCCCTTTATCGACGGAAATAAACGAATTGGTGCATTTATGTTTATTTGGTTTTTACAACGGAATCAGCATCACTGAGATTAGCTGGCGCAATACAGGCAGCACATCTGGCATCACGCCGTGCCAGATAAAAAATGCTTCCGCAGCTTGCTCAACCAGCATACCGAGCCCATCGACGCCAACACAACCGTGAGATTGCGCCCATGCGACAAACGGTGTTGATGCTTGTTTTCGATAGGCAAAATCATAACAAACGGTAGTTGGCGTGGTGAGCGTAGAGGATAGAGCAATGTTCTTTTCGGTGTGATCCGCAGAGGTTGCATTAATAATGAGATCAAACACGCCACACAAATCATCCAAACGGCAACTCAAAGCAGGTACAAACTCCAAACTTAAGGCTTGAGCTTTTTCCAGTGTACGGTTGGCAAGAATCAACTGCGCCGGATGTGCCGCCAGCAAGGGAGCTAATACGCCACGAGCAGCCCCACCCGCACCTAATAACAGGACACGTTTACCCGCCAAATCAAGGTAACGCGTCAAATCACGCAACAAACCAATACCATCGGTATTGTCAGCCTGTAATCCGTCTAGCGTGTGCCATAAAGTGTTGGCAGCCCTGGCTTTCAGGCAACGCGCAGTTGCGTGATCAGCTAAAGTAAAGGCAGCCTGTTTGCAGGGCATGGTAATATTTAAACCCTTGCCACCTTGCTCAAAAAATTGCTCTACTTGTTGTTCAAAACGCGGCAAATCAATCTGAATTTTTTCATAGATCAATTCATGCCCGGTCTGCTTCGCAAACAACTGGTGAATGATGGGCGACAAGCTATGAGCAATCGGATTTCCCATGACGGCATAACGGTTTTTCATCACAATCTACTGTGCCGGTTCTGATGCATGCGCAGACAACACGAACCCATGACGTTTGATAAAAGCTATCAAGGGTGACAGCAACATATCCTCGCCAGCCCAATACGTTCCCAATGATTTTCCAGGAAACGCCGTGGCTGTCCACTGACAAACAGCTACCACAGTAGAACACGCGACTTGCTGTTCGTGCCCTGGCTTTGATTCGATACAGCTTAGTTCAAGTTCTTTGCCATCCAGAACAAGTGCTGACCAGTTCCCTGCTTGCAAATGACTACTCCAACCCGCACTCGCACTCGGATCCGTGACGGGGTGCGTGATCCAGAGATCGTTCGTCGATAGATTATGAATCATGGTAATCATCGATTTAGCGGCAGGCAAAACCACCAGATCGCCTGACACTAACAAGGATGTACATCGTGCAGGAAGCACTTCTTCAGCGCTTGCATTTGAAACCACAAACATCAGCATTAGGGTGACCCCGTAGGTCGTCCCGAGCACCGCGAGGGATCTCCTGAATTTAACATAGTTTATTCGAGTTACACATAAATGCGTGCCAAACCAAGGAGATCCCTCGCGGTGCTCGGGACGACGTGAGAGGTTACGGATTAGGGATAGGATATAGTTCATAGTTGTCTTTTATCGATGGATAGTTGGATCATATTACCACCACGTCGTCCCTCGCGGTACTCGGGACGACGCGGTCGATAGCATGAGATGAGGTGGCGAAAATGATCTGCTCCGCCAAGATAGCCACGTTCTTGTACCTATAGTGGACCCCATCGATGAGACAGTAAATCCTTAGATGATATACCAAACCAAATTCAAAGAACAGGTTTTAAGATTTGAAAATTATCATTAATTCTTGTTCTGAAATCGTCAGAAATCATACCCCATGTTTCATTAAAAAAAGCGCGTATTTTTTCTTTAAATTCATGAAAAGTTTTAAACACCTGATTATTTCTGGATAGCTCATTCATCACTTTCAGTAGTAGTTATATCTTAGACTACTGTCTCATTTTTGGGGTCCACTACTGAATGGAGCGGTAGAACAAATTTACCCTAAACGTAATTTTGACTTTCATTTATAGCTCATATAATATCTATTATATGTGTTAATCAAGTATAGAAGACATTATGATATCCGAATTATTAATTACACCTACCGACGTCATTGCTCGCATTACAACTGCGGTTCGTAATAAACGATTGGCGCTTGATTTAAGTCAAGTCAGTTTATCGCAACGTTCCGGCGTTAGTCTGGGCGTGTTAAAACGCTTTGAGCGTACAGGTAAAATTTCATTGGAATCACTCTTGAAACTGGCTATGGCTTTAGGCTGTCTTGGCGATTTTATGCCTCTATTTCAAGATCTATTGCCTAAAAATCCGATAACATTAGACGATCTCTTTCAAGACAAGACACGTAAACGCGGACGTAAATAATGGCTGATAATCGTGTTGATCGCATCATGGTGTCTTATTCAAAAGGGCAGGACACGATCCCAGTAGGGCGCTTGGCATTCAAAGATCGAACCATTTTTTTTGAATACGCGCCAGATTTTCTGAAAACAGGATTAGAACTTTCGCCGTTTAAATTGCCTCTGAAAGCCGGTGTTTTTTCATGTAATGATCGTGTTTTTGAAGGCTTGTTTGGTGTTTTCAATGATAGTTTACCTGATGGATGGGGGCGGCTGTTATTGGATCGAAAGTTAATGAAACTCGGATTGAATGCAAACGAGCAATCACCACTGGATCGTTTGCGCTATGTTGGACGACACGGTATGGGCGCATTGATTTATGAACCGGAAATAGCAGGTTCCGCACCACGGCAACAGGATGATTTGGACCAAATTGCAGAGGAATGTTTTCAATTTTACGAGCATGATGATGAGCAATATGTTGATGATTTGCTTGCGATGAATGGATCATCAGCCGGTGCTAGACCTAAAATTGTGGTGAAGATACATAGCGAATTAACAACCCCGCACCAAGATTGGATGATTAAATTTAGCTCTTCCATGGATCCAAAAGATATCGGTTCCATTGAATACGCCTATCACTTAATGGCAAAAGCATCCGGATTAGATTTGCCAGAAAGTCGATTGTTCAAGTCAAAAAAATGTTCGGGTTATTTTGGTGTGAAGCGATTTGATCGTCGGCATACACTGGGAGTGGATGAGCGTTTTCACATGCATACAGTGAGTGGACTCTTGCATGCGGATCACCGTATTCCAAGCCTTGATTACGAAACCATCATGAAAGCCACGATGTGGCTGACGAAAGATATCCGCGAATGTGAAAAACAATTTCGACATGCCGTCTTCAACGTGCTGTCACATAATCGAGATGATCATGCTAAAAATTTCTCGTTTCTAATGGATGCAGCCGGGCATTGGCGTGTATCACCTGCGTATGATCTAACGTTTTCTTCAGGCCCTGCAGGAGAGCATTGCACCACGATCATGGGTGAGGGTAAAAAGCCTGCTTTATCGCATTTGATGCAATTGGCGCAGGTAGGCAATGTTAACAAAAATAACGCATTAAGCATTATTGATGAGGTCAAATATGCCATATCAAAATGGCGCGACTTCGCTCATGAAGCCTGTGTTACTAAATCGTCATTAATGCGGATCGACACAGCACTTCGTTCCACAATTTAATTACTACAACTTCACGCCACAATACATAGTGATGAGTGGGCACGAAAATGGAGAACGGCCGCATTGAGCGCAGCAGCGTAGTCACTCACTATATTACACTTCCTGATGTTGATAAATAGTTAGACTTTGATTTGAGGCAATACGGGGCTAGAAGCGCGCTGATTTTCGCGCGTGCTCAGTCTCGTTTAAACCACTATTTATATCCGTTTTGCTTCTGTCACGATACATCCGATGAATATTTGTTGATGTTCCTAGCAGCAATGACTCGCGCAAAAGATAGGGTCTAACAAGCAGAGCTACCTCGGGTGACATACGTACCACTGCTTCACGAATTTTCACTTTTGGGTAATGATGACGTACGTTCAATAATATAGTAAGGCAATCCTGGTATGCCTTATGTCCAACCAAAGTTTCTGCACTAAAATGTGTTTTAAATAACTCGGCGATATAAACGATTTCACACGTCTCTAAATGGAATGAATTCACTTTTGAAATTTTACTACACAACTGTAGGGCAAGATTACTGTTGTATCCATCATAATAATAAGGATACCGCTCCGTTGTAATTAGGGCTGCTATCATTTGATCTTTGCTATAAACAATGTTTGAATTTAATTGGGCTAAATGATTCATGACATGCGGCCCAAAAGGCGTAATTTGGTGCAATGCTGAATTTTCTTTCTTCACTTCCTCAAGTGAGTTAGCGATGACTTCGACGCAAAAACGCGTTGAATTTCTTGCAGTCTTTGTCAGTGTTGTTAAACTGTTCCAGTCTTGGCGAATAGTGAAAAATTGAGGAATATCCACATGACGCCGCTCAGTAATTCCTGTATCTAAAACAAGCTTACGTGTCTTTTTATTTAATCTATCTAAAAATAATTTAAACTCAACAATCGCAATATTAGAATCATCTGCAGCTATAAATTCAGATCCTTTTTTTTGCTTCCCCCCTTCTCTAAGACCATTAATTAATCGCATGATTGCGGCTCCCGCGTTTTCACCATGTAAGGTATAATTGAGCTTATCTTGTAACGCAAGAAAATACTGATTAACCGCTAGATGTCGATTGCGCAATCTAGTATGCTCACTTTCAGTAAGCAATCGGCTTTCATCACCAAATAAGGAGTTATATTTTAATTCGCCATCGTCTTTAGCAAAATCCAAAACATCCACAACATGAATTAATCGCTGATGATCATCACTGATAATCAGTTCATATAAATTTAATTCTTCCTCAGTATAGGGCGATGTGATATAACTTTCGGCTGGAATTACCTGTAAAGTTGGCATCAGCAATAATAAGTAAGGTTTCCGTACTATCGAAGCAATGACTTTTGCAACGTCAATACAGATCAAATTTGCAGGATTATTTAAGCCAGCAACATATTGAATATCAGAGCCCATAATCCATTGCCACCGCTCACTCAAAAAACAGATGAGCGCTGATAGCATCTGTTCATTTTCATGATTTCTCAAGATTTTTTCAAGACGATACAATGTGTAGCGCGCCTCTAAAATATGCAGTGGCGATGAATTCAAGAAATACGTCGGAATTCGTTGTAGTTGGGCTGATAATTTAATAGATAATACTTGCGATGGATAAAAAATAGGCATTATAATCAGTGGGTTGTTTCATTAACTTGCATTATAGCAAATTGGTATCTAATCACCAAAATATTTAATAACGATGGTCTGAACGGTTACTCAATAAGATGTTACTGACCAATTTTAGCAGGGCCGTCCCAATATATGATGCAATTAATTCCTTTATTGGCTATAATAACACCCAATTATAACCAATAAAGGAATTTTTTATGCCCATCGCGCGAGATCTTGAGCAAAACCTATTGCATTGGTTCGCGTCACCAACACGTAAACCATTGCTTGTGCGTGGTGCGCGTCAGGTAGGGAAGTCGTTTTTAATAGAGTCATTTGGAAAACAACATTTTGATACATGTATTGTTGTCAATTTTGAGTTAAATCCAGAATATAAAAAATGTTTTAAAACCTTAAATCCACATCATATTTGTGACTCCATTCGTATACTGTCCCAACAAGCCATTATTCCTGGTAAATCGTTGTTGTTTCTTGATGAAATTCAGGATTGTCCAGAGGCTATTCAGGCCTTACGCTATTTTAAAGAGAAGATGCCTGAGCTTCATGTGATTGGAGCGGGCTCATTGCTTGAGTTAGTTCTTCGGCAAGCGGCATTTCGTCTACCAGTGGGGCGAGTCAGTTATTTATATTTGTATCCTGTATCTTTTAAAGAATATATTGGTACAATCAACCCCGCAGCGAAAGACTGTATTGAGAAATGCACGCTGGACAATCCTGTGTCACCGGCCATTCATGATTATTTGTTGGAACAAGTCAGACGGTATTTTTTTATTGGGGGGATGCCAGAGGCGTTGGCAAGCTACGTTCAGTCAAACGATCTTCAGGACGTACAAGCCATTCAAGCCAACATTATAGCTACATATCGAAATGATTTTGGCCATTATATTGATTGGGCTAATCCCAAGTTTTTACAACGTTGTTTTGATCAACTGCCACAATTATTAGGGCAACAGATTAAGTATAATAAAATTGACCCTGATATTCGATCGCGTGATCTGAAGGATGTATTGCATGTATTGGAGGATGCTGCAATTATTCACCGGGTGCAATCCACCGCCGCATGTGGCATTCCGTTGGATGCCGTGGTTAATGAAAAAAAATTCAAATTAATCTTTATTGATATTGGTCTTGCCAAACGCGCATTAAAATTAGACGCCGCACTTTTATTAAATGAAGAGCTCATGCTCCTCAATCGAGGTGGTCTTGCAGAGCAATTCGTAGGGCAAGAATTATTGGCATCAAGCCAAGCCTATGAAAAAGAGAAGCTCTATTATTGGACACGTGATGGTGCTGGACAAGCTGAAGTGGATTATGTTGTCAGCATAGGATCGCGGATTTTTCCCATTGAAGTAAAAGCTGGAAAAACGGGCACGTTGCGATCGCTGAAACAATATATTCTGGATCGAAATCCCTCTGTCAGCATTCGAATTTCAGAACAACCGTTGATGCTGAATGAACAATTATTATCTGTGCCATTCTATCTGGTGAGTGAGTTGACACGGTTAGTGCCACTTCAAAAGTAGGGATCAGATCGTGCTAACTGACTAACTTCAATGAAATTTAAATGGGACAGCCCTGAATCATTAATGAACTGCTCTGGCTTAATCTTTTTTTTTCGCTATAATCAATCTCATTCTACTAAGGGGACGGTGATTAATGAAACCATTAACTCGCGACATTCAATTTACATTAATCATCAAATTCGCCCTGCTGATAGTTTTATGGGTGATTTGTTTCAAAGGTGCTGAGAGAAATACAACCAGTATGCAACAATGGCTGTACGGATCCAGTGTCAAGTCTGCGGGTACCGATTCAATTACCAGCATTAAGCAATTTGACTCAATAAAAAAATAGAGGGTTACTCATGATTCCTGGCACCGACGTCGTTGATTTGTCCCGTCTGCAATTTGCACTCACAGCATTGTATCATTTTCTTTTTGTTCCACTCACATTGGGTCTCGCGGTACTGCTCGCCATCATGGAAACAGTCTATGTGATGACTGGACGTAAAATCTGGCAGCAAATGGTAAAATATTGGGGAATTCTATTCGGGATTAACTTCGTGCTGGGGGTGGCCACCGGATTGACCATGGAATTCCAGTTTGGAACCAACTGGTCGTATTACTCACATTACGTTGGCGATGTATTTGGTGCACCATTGGCACTTGAAGGGCTCATGGCGTTCTTTTTGGAAGCGACATTTGTGGGTTTGTTTTTCTTTGGCTGGAATAAATTAACCAAATTACAACATTTAGGCTGCACGTGGTTATTGGCATTGGCAACCAATTTTTCGGCCTTGTGGATTTTAATTGCCAATGGCTGGATGCAAAATCCAGTTGGCGCTAAATTCAATTATCAAACAATGCGCATGGAAGTGAGCAATTTTGCCGATATTATCTTTAATCCTGTGGCACAAGCAAAATTCGTTCACACGATTAGCGCGGGGTATGTGACAGGTGCTATTTTTGTGTTGGCCATCAGTGCGTATTTTTTATTGCGAGCCCGTCATCAAGAATTCGCAAAACGCTCCATCACTGTTGCGGTGGCGTTTGGATTAGCGTCTGCCTTGTCCGTCGTGGTACTGGGTGATGAAAGCGGCTATGTTGCCAACAACAACCAGAAAATGAAAATAGCCGGAATCGAGGCGATGTGGCATACAGAAAAAGCACCCGCTGGCTTAACTTTGCTTGGAATACCTAATGGAAAAACCATGCAAACTGATTATGAGATCAAAATACCGTATGTTTTGGGTCTCATTGCCACACGCTCCTTTAACCAACCCGTTGAGGGGATCTTCGAACTGGTTGAGCAGGGAAAGCAGCGCATCCGTGAAGGCATGCTGGGGTATGACGCATTGACCCGATTGCAAAAAAATCAGCATGATGAACAAGCGAAAGCTGATTTTGAAGCACATGGAGAATATTTAGGCTATAGCCTGTTACTGAAAAAATACACTGAAAACGTGGTTGATGCCTCTGAAGATCAAATCAATCAGGCCGCGGACTCATTAAAACCGCATGTGCTAGCGCTCTTTATCTCATTTCGTATCATGGTTGCATGCGGATTATTCTTTATTTTCCTGTTTGCTGTTGGATTTTACTTGTCCATGCATCAAAAGTTACATACATCCCGCTGGTATTTACACATGGCATTTTGGGCACTTCCCTTGCCGTGGATTGCCGCAGAACTGGGTTGGGTCGTTGCAGAATATGGACGCCAACCCTGGGTTGTGCAGGGTATATTGCCCACGGCTATGGCAACCTCATCGGTCACGGTCGCACAGCTTCTCATCTCGTTGACCAGCTTTTTTATTTTCTATACCGTTCTTGCCATCATTGAAGTCTACCTGATGGTCAAATACATCCGCCTCGGCCCAGATAATTTCGCCCATCAGGAGAACGCATGATGCCTCTAGACTACGAAACCCTGCGCGTTATCTGGTGGGTATTACTGGGTGTTTTGCTTATTGGCTTTGCCGTGATGGATGGCTTTGATCTTGGTGTTGCCATGTGGCTGCCGTGGCTTTCCAAAACTGATCTGGAAAGACGCGTGATCATCAACACCATCGCGCCAACCTGGGAAGGAAACCAGGTCTGGTTTATTCTAGGCGGTGGAGCCATCTTTGCAGCGTGGCCAACGCTTTATGCCGTATCTTTTTCAGGTTTTTATTTGGCCATGCTGCTGGTATTGCTTGCGTTGATTCTACGTCCTGTTGGGTTTAAATATCGTTCCAAAATGAACAATCCAACGTGGCGTGCTTGTTGGGATTGGGCTCTGTTTACAGGTGGTTTTGTCCCTGCATTGATCTTTGGTGTTGCCATCGGCAATGTCCTGCAGGGCATACCTTTCCATTTTGACGAGAGTTTACGCGTGTTTTACACGGGTACATTTTTAGATTTATTAAACCCCTATGCCTTACTTTGCGGGTTGCTATCTGTCTTTATGCTGGCAATGCACGGTGCTTTTTTTCTTAATGTTAAAACCGAGGCCCCCATTCAGACGCGTGCCATTTTCGCCGGCCGTGTTTGTGCATTGCTCACCCTTGTTTTGTTTGTCCTTGGCGGCATATGGCTTTACTCAAGCATTGATGGTTACAGCCTCACCAGCATCACACCGCATGACGGCCCATCAAATCCGCTGTATAAAACCGTTATCCGCCAAGCGCATGCCTGGTTTGCCAATTATCAAACCATGCCCATTACGATGCTAGCGCCTGTTATCGGTATTATGTCGGCGATCATGGCCTTCATCATGGCGCGCCATGCACGCACTGCCTTTGTATGCAGCGCCGCATCCGTTATTGGCATTATCGCGACCGTCGGTGTCAGCATGTTCCCCTTCATTCTGCCTTCATCCACAAACCCACAGCAAAGTCTGATTGTCTGGGACAGCTCATCCAGCCAGTTAACGCTGCTTATCATGCTGATTGCCACGGCGATTTTTCTACCGCTCATATTGATTTACACGGCATGGGTTTACCGCGTACTGCGTGGCAAAATAACCGAGCAGACTATTCTTGATAATCAAGACACAGCGTATTAGGAGATCAATAAATGTGGTATTTTTCGTGGATTCTGGGAACAGGTCTGGCGTGCAGCTTCGCTATATTAAATGCTGTCTGGCTAGAATTAAGGGAAACCTCGGCAATCCCGGGCACAATATAATTTAGGGAATACTCATGCACACTATTCTGGACGCCATCGGCTCCACCCCCCTCATGCAGATTGACGGTATCTGGGTCAAACTTGAATTCCTTAATCCATCGGGTTCCATCAAAGCGCGCATTGCGAAGTACATGATAGAGCGCGCGGAACGTGAAGGCCTGCTAAAGCCTGGCGACACCATCGTAGAAGCCAGCAGCGGCAATACCGGCAACGCGATGAGCATGGTGGCCGCAGTCAAGGGCTACAAAATACTGGTGTTGATGCCGAACGGGCTGAGCCGCGAACGCACCGCCATCTCACGCGCCTATGGTGCCGAAGTGCGCATTATCGGAGATTTTCATGTCACGGACGCGCTGGAAGAAGTACGTCGTCTGGGTAAATTGCCTGGATATTTTGCGCCCCAGCAATTCGACAATGAGTGGAATGTGGACGAAAACCGTGAATGGCTAGGTAAGGAGATACTCTCACAACTGCCTGAAGGCATACTGCCGGATGCGGTTGTCGGCGGCATAGGAACAGGCGGCACCATCATTGGCGTCGGTCAGGCATTCAAGGCGGTCAACCCATCATGCAAGGTGGTTGGACTGGAACCGAGCGAGTCCTGCACAATACTTTGTGGCGAAATAGCCAAGCACCTCATTGAAGGCATAGCCGATGGATTCATCCCTGGCATTATTCAGCGCCATCGCGATTTTTTGGATGAAATTGTTACGGTCGAATCGGAAGATGCCATCCGCGAAATGCGCCGGTTGGCACGCGAGCATGGAATTTTTGTCGGCCCCTCATCCGGCGCGCACATGATTGCCGCGCGCGAATTGCGTGACCGGCACAAGATTAAAAATGTCGTCACCTTTCTCTGCGACAAGGGAGAAAAATATATCTCTAACTATTGGTTGTAACTACCGATGTATATTGGACAGCCCTGTGTTATACCCCTTGCCAGTTTTAATCTTATGAGTATAATCATCACAGATGACAAAGGAGTGACTATGATTTCAAAAACAACCCTGCACGCTCATCATCTGGCCAGTGGTGCCAGGATGGTTGATTTTCATGGCTGGGAAATGCCATTACATTATGGCTCGCAACTGAATGAACATCATGTGGTTCGCACAGATGCAGGTATGTTTGACGTGTCGCACATGAACGTTGTCGATGTGTTGGGGGCCGGTGGTCGGCAATTTTTGCGCCATCTTCTAACCAATGATGTGGATACCCTGCAACACACCGGTCGCGCACTTTATAGTTGTCTGTGCAATGATCACGGTGGGATTATTGATGATTTGATAGTCTACCAGCGCGCGCCAGATAGTTATCGTTTAGTCTTGAATTCAGCCACTCGCGCTCGTGACCTAGCTTGGATCCGCGAAAAAATAACGGGATTTTCAGCCGGCTTACAAGAACGCACTGATCTCGCCATGCTGGCAGTACAAGGCCCCAATGCAATCCAGAAAACATTAACGATATTATCTCCCGCTCAAGTCGATGCATTATCCACATTGCAGCCGTTTGAGTCCGTTGAATTCGATGAATGGTTTTTTGCTCGCACGGGCTATACCGGCGAGGATGGACTTGAAATTATCGTTCCACACAATGCCATTGGTGATTTATGGAAAGCCCTTTTAAATGCCGGCGTTAAACCGTGTGGATTAGCCGCGCGCGATACCTTGCGTCTGGAAGCAGGCTTGTTACTCTATGGCCAGGACATGGATGAAACAACCACCCCCCTGGAATCAGGCTTGGGCTGGACGGTTAAATGGCAACCAGAGGATCGGGGATTTATCGGCCGAGGTGCGCTCCTTTCGCAAAAACAACATAACCTGAATCGAAAATTTGTTGGACTCACCTTGCTAGACAAAGGCGTTTTGCGTGCCGAACAACGTGTAATTGTGGACGGCCATCCCGATGGGCTCATCACAAGCGGGACTTGGTCTCCCACATTGTCTCAATCCATAGCACTGGCGCGCGTTCCTATTGAAACGGGGGATCAGGTGATGGTCGATATTCGTGGGAAATTGTTTCCTGCCGCAGTAGGTAGGCCGCGGTTTGTTAAACATGGGATAGCTATATAAAGGATAAAAAAATGATCGATACACCAAAAAATTTAAAATTTACTGAAACGCATGAATGGCTGGATGCGAGCGACGATGACATCATCATGGGCATCACCGAGCATGCACAACAACTGCTGGGCGACATGGTGTTTGTTGAATTACCGCAGGTAGGCGATGAAATTCACGCCGGCGATGAGCTGGGCGTGCTTGAATCCGTTAAAGCGGCTTCTGATTTTTATGCACCCATCAGCGGTGTGGTTGTCGCTGTCAATGAGCAAGTCAAAGAAAACCCTGCTCTGGTCAACACCGACCCCTATGGCGCAGGTTGGTTGGTAAAAATACAAGCGCATGACATTCAGGAACTTAACGCCTTGCTGGATGATGAGGAATACCAAAACGAGCTAGACAAGGATCATTAACCATGCCCTATATTCCCCACACAGCTGAAGATGTTGAAGCCATGCTGGCCAGTATTAATGCGCCTGACACACAAGCGTTATTTGATGAAATCCCCCTCTCATTGCAACATGGGGAATTAAAAAATATTCCTGCTGGCGTCAATGAAATGACCCTGCTCAAGCAGGCACAGGATATAGCAAATAACAATCTGAATGGCCTCTGTTTTACGGGGGCTGGGAGCTATGAACACCATATCCCGGCGGCTGTGTGGGATATTACATCGCGCGGCGAATTCCTGACGGCCTACACGCCTTATCAAGCAGAAGCCAGTCAGGGCACGTTACAATTGCTGTATGAATACCAAACGATGATTGCCGAATTGACTGGCATGGACGTGGCCAACGCCTCCATGTATGACGGTGCGACAGCGCTTGCCGAAGCGGTGCTCATGGCCATACGCATCAATACCCACAGCAAGACCAACCGGGTGCTGGTCGCCGGATCCATCCATCCTCTGTATCGTGAAACGCTGGAAACCATCGTACGCAATCAACACATTGAAGTATTGACCTTGCCGTTTGATTTGGAAGAAGGCACCACGCCGATGAGTGCGCTAGCGCAATATCAGGGGGAAGACATCTCAGCGCTGGTGATTGCTCAGCCTAATTTTTTTGGTTGCCTTGAACAAGTCGATGCAATGACCGATTGGGCACACGCAAACCATGTCATTAGTGTCGCCTGCGTCAATCCCATTTCACTCGCGCTGTTAAAACCACCCGGTTTGTGGGGCAAAGAAGGGGTGGACATTGTATGCGGCGAAGGGCAGCCATTGGGTTCTCCCATGGCATCCGGCGGGCCCTACTTTGGTTTTTTCAGCACACGCATGCACCATGTGCGGCAAATGCCCGGTCGTCTGATTGGTCGTACTGTGGATAAAGACGGAAACACCGGCTTCTCTCTTACGCTGCAGGCACGCGAACAACATATTCGTCGAGGGAAAGCCAAGTCGAACATTTGTACCAATCAAGGTTTGCTGGTCACGGCCGCCACCATCCACATGAGCTTGCTGGGCGCGAACGGGCTCAAGCAGGTCGCTGAGCGTTGCCATCATAATACGCATGAATTGGTTGCCGCGCTGACAAAAATCGATGGTGTAGACTGTGTGTTCAAGGCGCCTTATTTTCATGAAGCGCTACTAAAACTCAACAAACCTGTGAATGATGTTTTGAAATGCCTGCGTACCGCGGGCATTGACGGAGGGTACGCACCGGACACGCATTATCCAGAATTGGGCAACACCCTTCTGGTTTGTGCAACCGAAATGCGGACTGAGGAAGACATTGCGCGCTATGCTGTGGCGCTAACGGCTTGTTTTCAAAAGGGGTGAATCATGTTTATTATACAAATGACCTATAAAGCGCCCATCAGCGACGTTGATAAATACCTGCAAGCGCATCGGGAATTTCTGGATTATTATTACAAACAAGGGTTGCTGTTAGCGTCGGGCCCCATGAAACCACGCACAGGTGGAATCATCATCGCAACGACCACCGATCGCAAGCATTTGGAAGCCATTCTGCAAAAAGATCCATACTTCCTTGCAGAAATCGCGGATTACCAACTGATTGAATTTACCCCGGTTAAACATTGCGATGCCATCAAAGACATCATAGACAAGACGGAAGGCATATTATGTTGATCTTTGAACTATCCAGAACAGGCCGTCAAGCCACGGCTCAGGCCCCGCAAAACAACCAGAGCCCGCATGCGGTTCCTGCTGTATTTCGACGGCAAACCCCACCGAACTGGCCTGCTTGCTCGGAATTACAGGTTGTGCGCCATTTTACACGTTTATCACAAAAAAATTTCGCCATTGATACCCATTTTTATCCCCTCGGATCCTGCACTATGAAATATAATCCGCGCGGTGTGCATAAAGCGGCCTCAATACCTGGCTTTAGCAATCGCCACCCCCTAACGCCAGCGGATGCCAGCCAAGGTTTCTTGCAAGTACTGTATGAGCTTCAGACCTACTTGATGGACATTACGGGCATGACCGGCATATCGCTAACCCCAATGGCGGGATCACAGGGTGAATTTGCCGGCGTCGCTATGATCAAGGCTTATCACCAATCACGCGGTGATAGTCTGCGCGATGAAATTCTAATTCCAGATGCAGCCCACGGTACCAATCCGGCATCTGCCGTTATGTGTGGTTATAAAGTGGTTGAAATTTCCACAGGCCTGGATGGCGACATCGACCTAGACGAATTACGCCGTAAAACGGGTCCAAAAACAGCCGGCATCATGCTAACCAACCCATCAACACTGGGGCTGTTCATGCGGCAAATTAAGGAAATTGCCCACATCGTCCATCAGGCTGGCGGCCTGTTGTATTACGATGGCGCCAATTTAAACGCCATTCTCGGCAAGGTCAGACCAGGAGACATGGGTTTTGACGTGATGCATCTGAATTTACACAAAACCTTTGCTACACCGCACGGCGGCGGTGGCCCAGGCGCAGGCCCCGTCGCTGTTGGCAAACGTTTACAACCTTTTCTACCACTACCCATAGTCATTAAAAAAGATCACCATTACGACTGGGCAACACGCGTGGATATCCCACAAAGCATTGGTCGTTTATCCTGCTTCATGGGCAATGCTGGCATTTTACTGCGCGCCTGGCTTTATATCCGCGTGTTGGGGCGTGAAGGCTTGAATCGTGTATCTGAATATGCCACCCTGAATGCGAATTATCTATTGGCTGAATTAACTAGGGCGGGATTTACCGCCGCCTATCCTGGACGTCGAGCCAGCCATGAATTTGTCTTGAGTTTAAAACAGATGAAAAAAATGCATGGCATTACTGCGATGGATCTGGCCAAACGCCTGCTTGATTATGGCTTCCACGCGCCTACAACCTATTTTCCGTTGCTAGTTCCTGAGTGTTTGCTGATTGAACCAACAGAAACCGAATGCAAGGAAACGCTGGATGAATTTATCAGCGCCATGCGAGCGATTCTCCATGAAGCAGAAACCAGTCCGGTGTTGCTAAAAGAGGCGCCACACACCCTGCCGGTCAAACGACTGGATGATGTTAAAGCGGCTAGGGAGCTAGATTTAAATTATTTTTATACAAAGGAGTGATAAAATGAGCAATAAGGACTTTGCGCAACGTTTTAACCGCGAATTGGCTGCACTGGAGTTTCCAGAAGAGCTAACTGAAAAAATCAAGGCTGTCGCCAAAGTATTTGGTGTTAGTCGGCACTTGGCTAATGCCATGATCTTTGGGCATATGCTGCCGCCAGAAGAGGAAATGAACAAAATCGCTCAGATTTTGGAGGTATGTCCTGAGTGGTTAAGTGGTCAAACCGAACGGCGCAAATCAAGCGAAAGCGTGTAGTTTATGCCAAACTAGGCTATAATTGAACATTATAACGCACTATTATTTACAGGTAGCCTGAAATTATGGAATGCTTAAGTTACTGCATTGCCAATACCATTGATCTGACACGTTTGGACAACCATTACAAAACAACGCTTGTGGGTTACGTGTCAGTTAAATCGCGCGATGTATTGAAATTAAATCCCTGCGATGAACATAATGTCCGCGTGTATGTTTTTAAAAATGGAACCGTGGTTTCATGGGGGATCAAGCGACACCAGGTGAACGCATACATTGACACCATCCTGCTGTTTGCATACAAACCCATATCGTTTCGGGTGCATGATGAATTCAATTATCGACTTGGCGACAAAACGAAGATCGAGCCCCACGATTATTTTGATGTCGACTGTTTAAGTATCGACACAGACAGTGATGACCTGAAATTGAGTCTGTCCTATGGTTTTTCCCAATCAGTAAAGTTGCAATATTTTGAAACCATTCTCGAAAAATTGATTGAAAAATACACACCAATGATTCACGGCCTGTCCAATAAGTCAGGCGCCGCCATCACTCGCGATCAAATTCGCCAAATCATCAGTGAAATTATTGGTTCAAAAAGTGAAATGAATTTGATTAGTAATTTCCTCTATCACCCCAAATATTTCTGGCAACACCCAACGCTTGAAGAATATTTCATCATGCTTGAGCGCTACCTGCATATTCAGCGCCGTATCAATGCGATTAACCACCGACTGGATACGATCAATGAAATTTTCAATATGTTTAACGACTATCTGGAACGCCGCCACGGCCAGCATCTGGAAGTCATGGTTATTGTGCTCATTGCGATTGAAATTGTGATAGGCTTATTGCATTTTTTTTATTGAGACGGGACATGTTAATTCAAAACGCTGAGCTGGATAATCAGCAGCTGACAGATCTCGATGGATTGTGTGCTACTTGTAAAACGATTGATGGCAATGTGACTGCCATTTACCGGCATTTAGTGGGAAAGAACCGAGGTAGGCCATCTAATAGACTGTATTACGCCGCACGTCGTCGCGAACACAGTGAGGGATCTCCCGTAATTCAGGAGAACGCTCCCTGTGTTCGGGACGACGTAGCACAATTAGCCGGCTTCCTAGGTGCTTTTTTCTTCATGCAAGAATCATGTGAAATCTCACTCATGATAGCGCCTGATTACCGTCGACAAGGCCTTGCCACGCGTATGCTCAAGGCCATCTGGCCACTGATTGAATCGGAAGGCGTCAACACACTGGTTTTTTCATCCCCGCACGGATTAAATGACGACTGGTTCGTAGCCCTTGGACTATCATACCTTGGCAGTGAGTTCCAAATGCAACTAACCGACAAGCTACAGCTAATGGACAAACTGCAACCTGCGATACAGAATATAAATATACGAGCAGCTAGCATTGCCGATATTCCCGCCCTCTGCACCATCGATGCGGCGTGTTTTTCAGCGTACGGAATAGACATGCCCTCACGCCTCTATCTGCTATTGAACGACCCCGCTCACGCTATATTTATAATCAATCAGGATGCTACCCCGATAGGCAAGGCATATATTAACTGGCAGCCTAAGGGGGCTCGCCTCAGCGATATCGCCATTATTCCAAGTCATCAAGGACACGGATTAGGTAGCATGTTGATTGATCACTGCATTCATCATATCTTGACCACAAATGGATCTGACATCGTACTCGATGTAGAGACATCCAATAAACAGGCGCTAGGTTTATATACTCGCCTTGGATTTAGCATTAGTAATGCCATTGATTATTGGCGGATTCATACAATTGGCTTGACAGATTTTATACCCGCCCATTAGTATTGCAAGATGAGAAAACTAACCATGAACATTAAAACGATAGGTAACCCATGAAAAAACGTGTTGTGATCACAGGAATGGACATCACCACATCCATCGGATGTGGACTTGAAGCATTTTGGAATGCTGCGATCACAGGCGCCTGCGGTATAAAACGTATTCAATCCTACGACCCCTCGCCTTACCCTACGCAAATTGCGGGAGAAATTACTGATTTATGCTTGGATCACTTGCCAGAATTCAACAAGCAAAAACGCTATCCGCGCGTCGCACAATATGCGCTATACTGCGCGCATCACGCGATTGAACGTGCCGGCTTAACCGCCGCTGAATTGAGTTCAGCGGGTACTTATATAGGTACCAGTCTGGGTGGCACGCCCGAGCTGGGATCAGCTTATGAATTTTTTTATAGCGGGCACTGGCGGAAGGTCCCGGCATTGACCGTGATACGCGGCATGCCTAATTCCGTAGCCAACCATATAGCGATAGCTTTTGGCCTTGGCGGACCCAACTCAACGGTATCCAATGCCTGTGTTTCGTCAGCAGAAGCCATTGGCAATGCGTATCAACAAATCATGCAAGGAAAAATCGCTGTCGCTGTCTGTGGTGGAACAGAATCCTTAGTCTGGGAAACCATGATGACAGCTTGGTGTAAACTGCGTGTCATGTCCACACAAAATGAAAACCCGGCAGGCGCCAGCCGTCCGTTCGACATTAGCCGTGATGGCATGGTGATGGCTGATGGCGCGGGTATTTTAGTACTTGAGGATTTTCAACACGCACAAGCTCGCGGTGCTAGGATTTATGCAGAAATAATTGGCTTTGGCGCCAGCTGCGATGCTCACCACGTTACAGCACCGACTAGCGCGGGTCAAGCGCGTGCAATTCACGCCGCCCTTGATGATGCGCGACTTGCAACAGGTGACGTACAATACATCAATGCGCATGGTACTGGCACGCAGTTAAATGATCTGACCGAAACAGAAACCATTAAATCCGTGTTTGGCGAGCGCGCCTATGAGATCCCGATTACGGCACAAAAAGCCATGACCGGACACGCCATTGGAGCCGCTGGCGCCATGGAGGTTATTGCTACCGTGTTAAGTTTACAACACGATATTCTATTGCCTACCATCAATCTGCACCATCCAGATCCTAAATGCGACCTCGATTACATTCCTAACCAGGCAAGAAAAAAATCCATTGATATTGCCCTGTCCAATCACTTTGCCTTTGGTGGTGCGAATGCGGCGCTGGTGTTGAAGCGGTTTTAAATAC
>JBCKWE010000030.1:0-22154 GCA_038923045.1 Legionellaceae bacterium | reverse complement strand
AGCCGCATCCATACTCAGCCCCAGTTTAGTCCGTCGCCATAAAATATCGTCGGCTGTTGTTGCCCATTCCTCGCGTAACAAATAATCAATCTCAATTTGATAAACTGTATCTGCGAAACAACGGCCAAGGTCTGCTATTTGTTTGCATTCATACAAGATAAGTTCAGTGCGCGTACCATAAGTTTCCATGTAACGCTCAAGTGTTTTCTCATCAAGCCAATGGTATTTTTCATGAGCATAACGTTGGTATTCAGTGAATGACATCGAACCAAATTTTGCGCCGGGTAGTGGGGTGCTATGCGTGCTTGATGCTGGTAAATCTGGAAATACAGCCCGTAGCTGATCGATGGCCTCAATGGCCAGTTGACGGTAAGTGGTGATTTTACCACCGTACAGTGTAACGGAGGGTGCGGGGTGGTTGGCAAAATGGTAGGTGTAGTCGCGGCTGAGTGCGGTGGAATTTTTAGCAGTGGCGGCGAGGAGTGTGCGTACACCGCTCCATGTGTTGATGATGTCGCAAGGTTGCAGGTGCTTATTGAAATAGTGGCTAATCAATGTGAATAAATAATCAATTTCATCCGTTTCAATGTTGATGTCATCCAGTTTTCCAGTAAAAGGCACATCGGTAGTACCGATCATGGTGTGGCCGTGATAAGGGACTACGAATACCACGCGGTGGTCATCATGTTGTAATAAATAGGCGTGATGACCTTCATAGAGTTTATGCACCACGACATGGCTACCTTTCACCAGCGTTATGGTGTGCTGCAGGGGAATTTCTAATATTTTATTGACAGGTTCAACCCAAGGGCCGGCGGCGTTGATAACGGCTTTTGCGCGAACCTGGATTTGGCTTGATGATTTCGTTTGTAAGGTTAATAACCATTGATGATCGCATGTTTCAGCCTTTATCAATGCCGTTTGTGTCATGATCCTAGCGCCGTGCTCGCGGGCTTGCAACGCATTGGCTATGGTGAGACGGGCATCGTCTGTAACCGCGTCATAGAAGAGAAAACCTTTGTTTAACTGATTTTTTAAAGCCGTAAAGTACTGTGGTGTTTTGCTGCGATGAATCGATGTGCTGTTGGGAAGCTTATTGAATCGACTTAAATGATCGTAAAGAAAAAGGCCTATACGTATAACCCATGGCGCGCGCATGTTTTTAACGTGCGGCAGAACAATGGGTAGTGGATGCACCAAGTGTGGTGCTAATTGCAGTAGCATTTGACGTTCAGTCAAGGCTTTTTTGACCAGAGAAAAATCAAGGTATTCCAAGTAGCGTAATCCACCATGAATTAATTTACTGCTGCTGGAGGATGTTTTAGAGGCCAGATCATCCTGTTCAACCAGCAGGATAGATAGCCCGCGCAGCGCGGCGTCAGCGGCACAACCACAACCGTTGATGCCGCCGCCGATGATAACCAGATCGAAAATCTGATCCACCCTCATCCGCCCTGTCGGGCACCTTCTCCCGTCAGCGGGAGAAGGGTCTCTGTCAAGAGACATCTCGTTGTTTTTCACCCGTATAAAGCTGGCGAGGTCTACCAATCCTGGATGTACCAGCCGTCATCTCTAACCAATGTGACATCCAGCCAACCGTACGCGCTAGGGCAAAAATCACCGTAAACATATTGCTGGGTATGCCAATAGCACTTAAAGTAAGGCCGGAGTAAAAGTCCACATTGGGATAGAGTTTCTTCTCAATAAAATAAGGATCTTCCAGTGCAATGCGCTCCAGTTCCATCGCGAGTTTGAACAGCGGCTCATTCTGAGCCCCAACAGCTTTTAACACCTTGTGACAGGTTGCACGCATGACCTTCGCGCGTGGATCGTAGCTCTTGTATACCCGATGACCAAATCCCATTAAACGGAATGGATCATTTTTATCCTTGGCACGCTTGATAAAATGTTCAATCTGACTGACATCACCAATTTCCTTTAGCATGTTTAGACACGCTTCATTCGCACCACCGTGAGCCGGTCCCCACAACGCGCTGATGCCTGCCGATATACAGGCGTATGGGTTAGCACCTGTTGATCCTGCCATACGCACGGTGGACGTTGAGGCATTTTGTTCATGATCAGCGTGTAATGTGAAGATCGTGTCCATCGCACTCACAATAACCGGGTTCGGAACAATATCTTCTGAGGGCACGCCGAACATCATGTGTAGGAAGTTTTCCGCATAAGACATTTTATTTTGCGGATACATATATGGTTGGCCGATAGAATACTTGTAACTCATGGCGGCCAGTGTGGGCATTTTTGCGATCAGACGAATAGCCGAGATATAGCGATCATTCTGCTTATTCAAATCCATGGAATTATGATAAAACGCTGACAATGCACCAACAATCCCGACCATAATGGCCATGGGGTGAGCGTCGCGACGAAAGCCATTTAAAAACTGGTACAGTTGTTGATGCACCATGGTGTGGTTATTGATTAAATTATTAAACGCAATGGTTTCCTGTTGATTGGGCAAATCACCATTTAATAGTAAATAACAAACATCCAGAAAATTTTTCTTTTCAGCCAATTGGTCAATTGGATACCCACGATGAAGCAGAATGCCTTTGTCACCATCGATGTAGGTGATTTTGGATTCACAAGCGGCCGTGGACATAAAGCCTTGATCATAGGTGAAAACGCCATGCGTACCGAGTTGGCTAATATCAATCACGTCATTGCCAAGGGTAGGGCTGTACATGGGGAGATCAATGGGCTCAAGCCCAGGTACGATCAACTGAGCGATTTTTTGTGTCATGTAGTCTCCGTGCGTTATCTTATGGCTGAAATTATTAGTATTATTCTAGAGGTAATTAAAATAAAAGACAAGGAAGCGTAGAATGTGTTATACTATTTGACTAAAAATAGGGCTTAGATTAAAAATAGAACAACGCTGTGGGGTAACGGTTATGATCACATTAAATCAGTTAGGCATGACATTTGGCGACAATCTTCTCTTTTATGATGTAAACCTGAATCTTAATCCTGGGAATGCCTACGCGCTGGTCGGTGCAAATGGCTGTGGAAAATCAACGTTCTTTAAACTCATCACGGGTGAGGAGGAGTTGAGCGCTGGCGAAATCATTATCCCCAAGGATTCATCCATAGGCTGGCTTAAGCAAGATCAGTTTCGTTACGAAGACACGCCCCTTGTTGAAATCGTCATGCAAGGAAAGCTCGCGTTATGGGATGCATTGCAAGAGAAAGAACGCTTGCTGGAATTGGACGACTGGGATGATAAAACTGGGTTTCGCTTCGCAGAACTGGAAGAAACCATTTTTCATTACAATGGATACAGCGCACCGGTTGAAGTTGAGCGCCTATTACTCGGTCTTGGTATTGGCCTTGAATACCATGCACAGCCCTTAAAAAACCTCTCAGGCGGCTATAAATTACGTGTGTTGCTCGCACAAACGTTGTTCCAAAATCCATCTATTCTGCTATTGGATGAGCCAACCAACCATTTGGATATTGTTTCCATTCAATGGCTTGAAAAATTTTTGAAACATGAATTTGAAGGCCTGGTTATTTTTATTTCTCATGATAAAGCGTTTATTGATAATCTGGCGGATTTTATTCTAGATTTGGACTACGGTGAAATCAAACAATACCGTGGAAATTACGAACGATTTTTGTCGGAAAAACAGTTAGTTCAAGAGCAAAAACTAGTGGAAAAAAAGAGTGCCGAAGATAAAGTTGCACACATGCAAAAATTTGTCGACCGGTTTAAAGCGAAGGCTTCAAAAGCGGGGCAGGCTAAATCAAGAATGAAAATGATTGAAAAAATCAAAATTCCTGACCTGCTTAATTCGTCTAGAATAGCACCGCACTTTAGCTTTGTACCCAAGCGCCCATCAGGCAAGCAAGCCTGTAAAATTGAAGACTTGAGCAAAGCCTATGCAGACAAACCGTTGTTTAAAAAATTCAATATGGACATTAACCGTGGTGATAAAATAGCCATCATGGGTGTGAATGGTCGCGGCAAATCAACCTTGGTCAAAATCCTTATCGATCTGATTGAACGAGATGAAGGCGCGATAACGTGGGGCAATGAAGTACGCATCAGTTATTTCTCTCAAGATCACCACGAGCTGTTGAACAAATCCATGAGCGCATTGAATTGGCTGAATGATTTTAGCACTGGCAGTACTGAGCAGGACGTTCGTAAAGTGCTAGGCCAGATGTTATTTGTCAAAGACGAGGTAAACAAAGACATTCTGGCCTTGAGCGGGGGTGAATCGGCACGGTTGTTGTTAGCGAAAGTGATGCTGGAATCGCCTAATGTTTTGATCCTTGATGAGCCCACCAATCACATGGATATAGAAACCATTGAGGCACTGGCTAAAGCGCT
Source organism: Legionellaceae bacterium (assembly GCA_038923045.1). Lineage (GTDB taxonomy): Bacteria > Pseudomonadota > Gammaproteobacteria > Legionellales > Legionellaceae > DDPF01. Next base: position 17,794 of record JBCKWE010000030.1, on the reverse strand, counting down.
GTCTGCCTACACCGGCACACTGATTTTTGTCAGCCATAATCGCTACTTTATTGAGAAAATTGCGACCCGAATTCTATACTTCTCAGACACAACAAAAATTCGTGATTTTAAAGGGCGTTATGCCGATTTCGCGCTTGGATAAAAAAATGTAACCTCATGTTTGTTATAAAACATGTTGAGCGTTCGTGAATTGGGTATGGCTTGAAACGGCTTCAGGGTATCTAATTCAATCTTGCCTTGCAGTTTGATGGTAAAAATCATTTGCCTAGCCTTGCCTGAAGCTATCCATTTCATGATTAACGCATAGGCGCGCTCAGGGTAGCAGGCGATGTCTGATAAGACCCAGTCATAGGTTTCATCCAGTGTGGCTGGATCTAGTGCGAAGGCACTTTGTTGTAAAAAATGCACACGGGGCAAATTGGCGATTTTGGGATCCAGTAATGCTTTGTCGACAGCGGTGACGGTAGCCCCTAATGATTGCATCGCGTATGTCCAGCCGCCAGGGGATGCGCCTAAGTCGAGTGCCGTGTCACCGAATTGAGGCGTTTTTTCCAATAGCGTGAGGGCTTCCCATAATTTCAAGTAAGCGCGATTGGGAGGATTGATTTTATCTTCGATAAACAAGCCTTTTCCCTGTGGCCATTTTTTTGAGCGTGTGGCGCTGTAAAGCAGGGTGTTTTGATCCAGAAGACAAAAGCCTCCGATTGTGGGAATCGCGGCTTCAATCGGAAAGTTACGTGTGAGCGATGGACATTTGCGTAATTGAGCCTCGATTAAGCGCGCTCGCCCGTGATTGGACATGGGGTGCAAATACCATAATTTTCCAGCCTGACGAAGAATTTTTACGGCATCTGTAATGGAGTTGAATGTGACCATATGGGGTTCCAGCCAAATATCCAGCGCAAAGCATGCGTCCAGTTTTTTATGTGTTGAAAACACCAAATCGTCAATAATATTGGAAACATCATCCAGCTCATCGCAGAGTTCAGACAGGAATTCAGGTTTTACGATGTAAATGGCGGCGGGTTGTTGTTGTGTGTTCATCTGATTCATACGTGTTTTAAAATTGTGTATTCTAGCAGATTCATTTAAATCGCGCGCTGTGGTATGCTGTTTTACTTTTTGAAATCAATCCTTGCACAAGGACATGTTCTAACCATGGTATATTTAGCTAAAGAAATTTTGCCCGTTAATATTGAAGACGAGTTAAAGCAATCCTACCTTGCTTATGCGATGAGCGTAATCGTTGGGCGGGCGTTGCCGGATGTGCGGGATGGGTTAAAGCCTGTGCATCGGCGCGTGTTGTTTGCGATGAGCGAATTGGGCAACGATTGGAACAAGCCTTATAAAAAATCGGCGCGCGTAGTTGGTGATGTCATCGGTAAATACCATCCCCATGGAGACACGGCGGTCTACGATACGATAGTTCGTATGGCGCAGAATTTTTCCATGCGTTATATGCTGGTTGATGGGCAGGGTAACTTTGGTTCGGTCGATGGTGACTCGCCTGCTGCGATGCGTTATACCGAAATCAGGATGTCAAAACTGGCCCATGCCTTGCTGGCAGATTTGGAAAAAGAAACGGTTGATTTCGCGCCCAATTATGACGGCACTGAATTTGCGCCAATGGTATTGCCCTCCAGAATTCCTAATCTATTGGTGAATGGTTCCTCCGGTATTGCCGTTGGAATGGCTACTAATATTCCACCACACAATTTAACTGAAATCGTGAATGCCTGCCTGGCGCTGGTTGATGATCCTGAATTGACGATTGACGATCTGATGGACATTGTTCCCGGACCCGATTTCCCAACAGCGGCCATTATTAATGGCCGTGCCGGTATTATTCAAGCCTATCGCACGGGTCGCGGGCGCATTTCAATTCGTGCCCGCACGGATGTTGAAACGGATGCACACACTGGCCGACAAGCCATTATCATTCATGAGCTGCCTTATCAAGTGAATAAAGCACGTCTGGTTGAGAAGATCGCCGAGTTGGTGCGTGACAAAAAGATTGAAGGCATTTCAGGCTTGCGTGATGAGTCGGACAGAGAAGGCATGCGGGTTGTTATTGAGCTGAAACGTGGCGAAATGGCCGAAGTGATGCTGAATAATTTATATGCGCACACGCAAATGCAAAATGTGTTTGGCATCAACATGGTAGCACTCGTTGATGGACAGCCACGGACGTTGAATTTAAAACAAATTCTGGTCTACTTTATTAAACACCGTCGTGAAGTGGTTACGCGTCGTTGTATTTTTGAATTGAAAAAAGCGCGTAATCGCGCACATATCCTGGAAGGGCTAGGGATTGCACTGGCCAATATTGATGACATGATTGCCTTGATCAAACACTCAGCCACACCGCAGATAGCCAAAGACGGGTTGCTTGAACGGACATGGCAGGCAGGTCAGGTTAAGGCGATGCTGAGCACAGCAGGGGGGGGGCGCCTGTCGTCCTGATGATTTACCGGCAACATTTGGCTTGAGTGATGAGGGGTATCGTCTGTCGCCTCTGCAAGCACAAGCTATTCTTGAATTGCGTCTGCACCGATTGACAGGGCTTGAGCAGGATAAAATTTTAAGTGAATTCGAGCAACTGTTGGGTGTTATCAAGGAACTGCTTGATATTCTGGCCTCTCATGAGCGCCTGATGCAAGTCATTCGTGATGAGCTGGTGGAAATGAAGGCCCAGTTCGGCGATGGACGCCGCACCGAGATCATGGCATCACAAGAAGATTTGACCATTGAAGATTTAATCACTGAGGAAAATGTGGTGGTTACCTTGTCTCATCAGGGGTATGTAAAATACCAACCCATTTCTGCCTATCAAGCGCAGCATCGCGGTGGAAAGGGCAAGTCGGCAACGCACGTTAAAGATGAAGATTTTGTTGAGCGTCTGGTGATTGCCAGCACGCATGACACCCTGCTGTGTTTTTCAAATCATGGCAAATTGTATTGGCTCAAAGCCTACCAATTGCCATTGGCAAGCCGTGTTTCACGCGGCAAACCGATTGTCAATATTTTACCGTTGGCTGAAAACGAATCCATTACTGCCATGTTGCCAGTGCGTGACTATCTGGATAATAATTTTGTATTCATGGCCACCAAATTTGGTACGGTTAAAAAAGTGCCGTTGACGACTTTCCGTAGACCCCGCAGCAACGGCATCATCGCCATTAATCTTGATGAAAATGATCGCTTAGTGGGTGTTGATATTACCGATGGAACCAAAGGCATTATGCTGTTTTCTGATGCCGGCAAAGTGATTCGTTTTGATGAGAATCTGATTCGGTCTACGGGACGGATTGCACGTGGCGTGCGTGGTATGCGTTTAGGGGAGGGGCAATCGGTTATTTCTCTGGTCGTCGTGCATCCGGGCGGCACCATTCTGACCGCCACTGCGCTAGGTTATGGTAAGCGTACTGACATTGAGGAATACCGTATTACTGCCCGTGGTCTTAAAGGGATTATCTCGATTCAAGTGAATGAACGCAATGGCAAGGTCGTTCGTGCGGTTCAGGTAGCGGATACGGATGAAGCGATGTTGATTACCGATCAAGGCACCCTGGTGCGATTTAAAGTATCCGAGTTGTCGATCATTGGTCGTAATACAAAAGGGGTGCGATTAATTAATGTGGCCACTGGAGAGCACGTGGTAGGCATGCAACGAATCGAGGAAATTCAGGGTGCCTCATTAGAAGAGGGTTCGGATGAATCAGCGTCAGGTGGTGATGAAATTGAGGCCGTATAATTTTGGGGCGGGTCCCGCCACGCTTCCTGAGCCGGTTTTGCAAACAGCGCAAGCGGAACTGTTGAACTGGCAAGGGCTTGGCATGTCCATCCTAGAAATAGGGCATCGAACGCCTGAATTTCAGCAGTTAATGCAGGATGCTGAAGCTGATTTGCGTGAGTTGCTTGCCATTCCTGAAAATTACCATGTGTTGTTTTTAGGGGGGGCTTCGAGAACGCAATTTGCAATGGTGCCGATGAATTTTATATCACCGGGCCAACAAGCAGGTTACCTAGTTTCTGGTGTATGGTCGGCGATGGCTTATGACGAGGCGTACAAATTAAAGTCAGCCTATTGTATCGCAAGTGCTGTCAATAACGGCTTCACACAAATGCCAGCACCTGCTAGCTGGGAGATCCGCGACAACACGGCCTACGTTTATTACACCCCAAATGAGACGATTAACGGCGTGCGTTTCGCTACCATCCCAAACATAGTCGATATTCCCCTGATTGCAGACATGACCTCGTGTATACTCTGCGAACCCATCGACATTACCAAATTTGGTCTGATTTTTGCGGGTGCGCAGAAGAATATTGCGCCTGCGGGACTAACAATAGTCATCATCCGTGCAGAACTTCTGGAAACGCTCAGTGAGTTAGCGATTCCAACCATGATGGATTACCGAACCCACGTCACGCATAAATCATTGTATGCAACACCGCCCGTGTTTAATTGTTATATGGCAGGCTTGATGTTTAAGTGGATTAAAGCGCAAGGTGGTGTGCGCGCGCTTTATCAAATTAATCAGGAAAAAGCCGCTAAACTCTATCATTATATTGATTCATCAACGGCTTATCAGTGCGCGATTACGCCCAATTCACGCTCATTGATGAACGTCTGTTTTTCGCTCACAAAACCTGAATTGGAAGATGAATTTTTAAGAAAAGCCAGCTTGCGTGGATTATATGCCTTGAAAGGGCATCGCATAGTGGGTGGCTTGCGTGCCAGTTTATACAATGCGATGCCGATGGCAGGAGTTGATGCACTGATTGCATTTATGCAGGACTTTGCCCTGTGACACGCCATTTCATCAGTAGCCCTGTGGAATTATTACGCGGTGACATGACAGTCCCCGGCGATAAATCCATCTCACATCGCGCCATCATGTTGGGTTCAATTGCTACCGGCGCGACGATTGTCAATGGATTCCTAGATGGTGAGGATTGCATGGCATCGTTACATGCTTTTGAATCGATGGGTGTGTGTATTGAACGGCCTATTGATCAGCAAATTATTATACACGGTGTTGGTAAATATGGTTTGAATAAACCGTCAGCACCCATAGCCTGCGGTAATTCAGGCACCAGCATGCGCTTACTTGCTGGAATACTGGCAGCGCAGCCATTTGACAGCGAATTAACCGGTGATCATACCTTACTCAAAAGACCGATGGAGCGCATCAGGCGTCCATTGGTGCAGATGGGTGCAGACATGACAGCGCTTGATGGGCTGCCACCCTTATTGATTCATGGCGGCCAAAGGTTACAAGGCATCACCTATGAAATGCCAGAAGCCAGTTCGCAGGTGAAATCCTGTGTATTGCTTGCAGGTCTTTACGCTGCTGGTGAAACGCGCGTCATTGAGCCTAGCAAATCACGCGATCATACGGAACGCATGTTGGCCAGTTTTTCATATCCCGTTCGGACATCAGGCAATGCCATTGTTATCAATGCGGCGAACGAATGTCTAGGCACGACCATTGATGTGCCGGGTGATATGTCATCAGCTGCATTTTTTATTGTGGCCGCCACGTTGGTTCCCGGTGCTGATTTGCATATCAGAAACGTTGGAATCAATCCCACCCGCACCGGGTTGCTGCATATTCTAAAACGCATGGGTGCGAACATTGTCATCAGCAATCGACGGCTATGGGGTGAAGAGCCAATTGGTGATCTACAGGTGCGTTACGCGCCACTCCATGGGATAGAAATACCCGAATCGATCGTAGCGGCTGCAATTGATGAATTTCCCGTGTTATTTATTGCCGCCGCGTGCGCGAGCGGACAAACCCTATTGCATGGTGCAAAAGAATTGCGTTTTAAGGAAAGTGATCGCATCAGTGCTATGGCGGATGGCCTGCGAGTATTGGGTATTGAGGCAATGGCTCTAAATGATGGTATTTTTATTCGTGGCGGAACGTTGCAGAGTGGGGTGGTGGATAGTCGGCATGATCATCGCATTGCAATGGCTTTTGCTATTGCTGGAGCCGTGGCGACAGGACCGGTTACCATTCAACATTGCAGTAACGTGAAAACCTCGTTTCCTTCTTTTGTTGCGACTGCCAATCAAATTAATTTATCAATAAGAGACGTTGCTGATGAATAAAAACGACACGCCAGTCCCCGTCATTACGCTGGACGGTCCCAGTGGCACAGGAAAAGGCACGGTTTGTCATCTGTTGGCCGAGTATTTAGGTTGGCATTTTTTAGACAGCGGTGCTATTTACCGTGTCTTGGCCTATGCAGCTAGGAAGCGAGACATTGATTTTTGCGCTACAGACAAACTCGTGGCGCTGGCACATGCACTTGATTTGCGTTTTGTTGTTGGTGGCTTGGTATTGCTGGATGAAGAAGATATTAGTGATGCCATTCGGGCAGAACAATGCGGGCAAGATGCCTCCAAGATTGCGACCATCCCTGAAATTAGGGTGGGCCTATTGGCTCGTCAACGCGCGTTTGCCACGTTGCCAGGCTTGGTTACGGATGGTCGTGATATGGGCACAGTGGTTTTTCCAGATGCGATTGTTAAAATTTATTTGTATGCTAGCGCTTCAGTGCGGGCAAGCCGACGTTATTTGCAATTAAAAAACACGGGAAATAACCCGGTTTTTGAAGAGGTTCTTGACGAACTGGCTAGGCGAGACGCGCGAGATATGGCGCGATCGCATTCACCCTTGATACCGGCAGCTGATGCCATTCAGATAGACACAACCGGATTAACGATTGTACAAGTGTTCGAAAGTGTTCTATACTTCGTACGGTTACATGTTTCTGTACCATAGAAACATGGCAGTACCATTTAGGGGGAAGATAGGATAATCCTGTGCTTCCATTAACTTACTAAAGAGTTTAATAACATGTCTGAAAGTTTTAGAGAATTATTTGAACAGAGCATCATTGGTGTGCAATTTTATCCTGGCGCTATTATTCCTGCCCTTGTTATCAATATTGATGATGACTACGTAACCCTGAACGCCGGGTTAAAATCCGAAGGGATAGTGCCTGTTGAAGAGTTTTTCGACAAGCATGGCGAGCTGGAAATTAGTGTTGGTGACACAGTCGAGGTAGCCCTTGATTCTGTGGAAGACGGCCATGGTGAAACACTGCTATCCAGAGAAAAAGCAAAACGTCAGGAATCATGGCGTAAATTGTCAAAATCTTATGAAAATAATGATACAGTTGTTGGACTCATTTCAGGCAAGGTTAAAGGCGGCTTCACCGTTGAAATTGGCACTATTCGTGCGTTTTTACCAGGCTCTCTTGTTGACGTCCGACCTGTTCGTGACCCATCCTACCTTGAAGGCAAAGAGCTTGAATTCAAAGTTATTAAAATGGACATCAAACGTAACAACATCGTGGTTTCACGTCGTGCCGTGGTTGAAGCTGAAAGCAGCGCGGACAGACAAGCATTGCTTGATTCCTTGCATGATGGCCAGGTTCTTGACGGTGTCGTGAAAAATCTGACTGACTACGGTGCATTCATTGACTTAGGTGGCATTGATGGTCTGCTGCATATTACTGACATTTCTTGGAAACGTGTTAAACATCCAAGCGAATTGTTGACAGTAGGTCAAGATGTTAAAGTTAAAGTATTGAGCTTCGATAGTGAACGTAACCGCGTGTCATTGGGCATGAAACAACTCGGCAATGATCCATGGGTTGATTTGGTTGAACGTTATCCTGTGAACACACGCTTGTCAGGTAAAGTGACTAACATTACTGACTACGGTTGCTTTGTTGAAATCGAAGAAGGCGTTGAAGGGTTAGTGCACATGTCTGAAATGGATTGGACGAACAAAAACGTTCATCCAAGCAAAGTGGTGTCCTTAGGTGATGGCGTTGACGTGATGGTACTTGAAATTGATCAAGATCGTCGTCGTATATCATTAGGAATGAAACAATGCGTTGGTAATCCATGGCAGAATTTCTCAACTTTGCATGCTAAAGGTCAAAAAGTTACCGGGAAAATTCGCTCTATTACCGACTTTGGTATCTTTATTGGGCTGGATGGTGACATTGATGGCTTGGTTCACTTGTCTGATATTTCTTGGACTGTTCCAGGGGAAGAAGCCGTTAAACAATTCAAAAAAGGCCAAGAACTGGAAGCCGTTATTTTGGCGATTGATGCCGAACGGGAACGTATTTCATTAGGTCTGAAACAATTGGAAGGTGATAACTTTAGCAGCTTTGCTGAATCGTTCACAAAGGGTTCTGTTGTAAAAGGCAAAGTTACTGCGGTTGACGCAAAATCTGTTACCGTAGAATTAGCTGCCGATGTGTTTGGAACCATTCGTGTAAGCGATTTGTCCGAAAATAAAGTTGAAGATGCCTCTACTATTGTTAATGTTGGCGATGAACTTGAAGCGAAAATTATCAACGTAGACAGAAAAAATCGTGCGATTTCACTTTCAGTGAAAGCTAAGGACGCTCAAGAGCACGCTGATGCGATTAATAAATACTCCCGCGCTACAGAAGCATCAGCAACCACACTGGGCACAATGACCCTAGGCGATTTGTTGAAGGAAAAAATGGCTAATAAAGACCGCGAATAATCTTTATTAGTTTTTTTAAAAAAAGCGTAGTTATCTACGCTTTTTTTTAAGGAGAAAATCATGCGCATTATTATGACCATTGTTTATGTGCTACTGATTGTTGTTGGCGTGACGTTTGCTGGACTAAACGCCTCTTCAGTGCATATAAACGTTTATTTTTCTACATTCAATATGCCTGTTTCTGTTCTGGTTATCCTGATGTTAGGCTTAGGGGTCGTGATTGGATTTTTATTATTTCAGGCCCGCTATTGGTGTCTCAAGGCTGAACACCGTAAACTTAGAAACCAATTGAAATTAACAGAAAAAGAAATCAAGAACTTGCGTGCAATACCGTATCAGGACTGACATTTATGATTAACTTCTGGCCATTATTGTTGCCTGTAGCCGCTTATTCCGGCTGGTGGATGCGTGCGCGCAGAAATGATGACATTGCAGAAAAAAATCAAAGTAATCAGCTGTCGCGTGAATACGTTGTTGGCCTAAATTATTTATTGAATGAGCAACCGGATAAAGCCGTTGATGTTTTTATTAAATTGCTGGAGGTTGATAGCGAAACAGTAGAAACCCATCTTGCTCTCGGCAGTTTGTTTCGCCGTAGAGGGGAGGTAGATCGTGCAATCCGAATCCATCAAAATCTGATTGCCAGACCACAACTTAGTTTATTGCAGCGAAAAGAAGCCTTGATGGCACTAGGCCAAGATTACATGAGCGCGGGTGTTTTCGACCGGGCCGAGCGTATTTTCCTTGAAGTTGTTGATTTGGGAGGAGGTTTGGAAACTAGCAGTCTGCATGGTTTGCTGGCCATTTATCAACAAGAAAAAGCGTGGGAAAAAGCGTTGGACGTCATCAAAAAACTGGAGATGTCCACAGGCAACAGCATGCATTCGCAAGCGGCTCAATATCATTGCGAAATCGCTACACATGCCATAAAAACCAGCGCATACGAAAAGGCTTCGCACGCAATCAAGCAAGCCTTGATTGTGGACAGACAATCAGTACGAGCAAGCCTGATGCTGGCGAGCATTGAAATGAAAAATGGTCGTTATAGACAAGCCATACGTGCTCTAAAGCATGTGCCGGAACAAGATTCTGAGTTTCTAAATGAAATCATTGAGCCATTGGTTCATTGCTATCGTGAACTAGATGCCATGGATGAATGTATTGATTATTTAGAGCAATCCTTACCGGATCATCCGCGAGCATCGGTTATTTTTGTTATAGCAGATTACCTAAGTCGTGAAAAAAGTGTGGATTTCGCCATTGATTTTGTCTCAAGCCACCTGAGCCGCCATCCCTCAATTCGAGGTCTAAATCGATTAATCCAGTGGCATTTGGAGTCAGCGCATGGCAAGGTCCGTGATCAACTGCAAATGCTCTACGCCATCACCAGTAAATTTTTAGAGAATAAACCCATTTATCGCTGCGGCCACTGCGGGTTCAGCGGCAAGCTGCTGCATTGGCATTGCCCGAGTTGCAAACAGTGGGGCAGGGTGAAGCCTATTCATGGTTTGGAAGGGGATTGATATGAACCTACCCTTAATACTGCTATAACAGTAATAACACCTAATTATCGTTTTACCTATGGTCAAGATTACAATGGCCCTCCCGTTTCCCTCACCATGCCTTTTTGAGTTGGTTTAAATAACAGGATTTAACATGATTAAAAATATACTACTCAGCGTCAACATCGATCACATCGCCACATTACGCCAAGCACGCGGCACGCGCTATCCTGATCCAGTTAAAGCCGCAATAGACGCTGAAGAAGCGGGTGCTGATGGAATTACGTTGCACATGCGTGAAGACTTGCGCCACATCCAAGCGCGTGACGTGCGATTAATTAAAGCTGTTCTGCAAACACGGATGAATTTGGAATTGGCTGTCACGGATGCGATGCTGGATTTTGCTGAGGAAATTCTACCAGAGCACGTGTGCCTTGTGCCGGAAAAACGTGAGGAATTGACGACTGAAGGTGGGTTGGATGTAGTTGGCCATTATAAAGCGCTGGAAAAGGCGGTGAAGCGTTTGCAAGGCATTGGCAGTGAGGTGTCCTTGTTTATTGACCCTGATTTTGCACAAATCGATGCGACAGTGGCAATGGGCGCACCAGCAATTGAATTGCACACGGGTTGTTATGCAAACGCACTCACGGAGTCGGTACAGGCCGTTGAATTGCAACGTATTCAACAAGCTGCTGACTATGCTGCAAATCTTGGGTTAATCGTCAATGCAGGGCATGGTTTGCATTATCATAATGTTCAACCTATTGCTCGTATCAAGGTACTGCATGAGCTCAACATTGGCCATGCCATCGTGGCCCGAGCCTTGTTTTGTGGATTAAAACAAGCTGTGAAGGACATGCGGCAACTGATGCAGGAAGCTAGGAATTATGTCGATGACTGACGCAGTAGTGATTCGTATCACCGGTGACTCAGGTGATGGTGTGCAATTGGTGGGTGAGCAGCTGACCATTACGGCCGCGTTAACTGGCCGTGATGTACGGACGTTGCCTGATTTTCCTGCTGAAATACGAGCGCCAGCAGGTACGGTTGGTGGCGTTTCCGGTTTTCAACTGGCCATGGCTGAGCACGCTATTTTTACAGCGGGCGAAGAACTCGACGTACTGGTCGCGCTGAATCCTGCCGCATTAAAAAACTCGCTGCAATATCTGAAGCAGGGTGGTTTACTGATTATCAACGAAGACAGCATGCAAACCCGCGATTGGGAAAAGGGCATGTGTAGTCCTGATATACTGACCAATGCCGCAGACCTTTATCATATCGTATCTTTTCCCTTGATTACTCAAACCCTGAAGGCTGTTGAAGGACTTGATCTCAATCATGCCCAAAGTAGACGATCGAAGAATTTTTATGTGTTGGGATTGGTGTTATGGTTGTTTGATCTGCCTACTGATGGCCCGTTGGCGTTTATTACGAAAAAATTCAAAGACTATCCCATGATGGCTAAGGCTAATGAGCTAACGTTATTGGCAGGATTTAATTATGCCATGACGCTGGAGTTATCCCGTCGCCATTACATGCTGGGGCAGGTTAGTCGTCCCTTGGGGGATTATCGGCAAATCACCGGTGTTGAAGCGGTTGCATTAGCCATAGCGACTATTGCAGTAAGCACACAAACGCCTATGCTGGTATCCGGCTACCCGATTACGCCTTCATCGTCGATTTTACAGGAATGTGTAAAACTGGCTGATTACGGCGTGCAATTGCTGCAGGCCGAAGATGAAATTGCTGCGATTTGCGCATGCGTTGGTGCGGCCTTTGGTGGTTCACTGGCATTGACATGCACATCAGGACCAGGCATGGATTTAAAAAGTGAAACACTGGGTTTGGCCGTGGTGGCTGAATTGCCGCTGGTGTTAGTAGATGTTCAGCGCGCCGGTGCGTCAACTGGCATGCCCACGAAGACAGGCCAAAGTGATTTGCGTCAAGCGCTGTATGGGCGCCATGGGGAGGCGCCAGTACCTGTATTGGCGGCGATGACGCCAGCAGATTGTTTTGACACGATCATTGAAGCGTTCAGTATAGCCATCAAGTACATGACGCCTGTGATTGTATTGATGGATGCCTACTTGGCCAATGCGGCACAGCCTTGGAAAATCCCAGCCGTTGAATCGTTGACCATTCCCAGCATCCAATATAATCGTTATCCCAAGCCCTATCAACGAGATGATGACTTAGGCCGCAGCTGGAACGTCCCTGGAAGTACAGGATTTATCCATCAATTGGGTGGTTTGGAAAAACAAGGTGAAGATGGGCGCGTGAGTTATGACGCGGATAATCACCAACACATGGTTGCATTGCGCGCGCAAAAAATTGCAGGCATTGCGCGTTTTTATCCAAAACTACAGATTGAAGGTGATGAGTCAGCCTTGATACTACTGATAGGATGGGGGAGTACTTACGGTAGCCTTAAAGCGGCACTCATTCAGTGTGAAGCCGACGGTTTGTCGGTGGCGTTGGTTCATTTGCGTCATTTAAATCCCTTGCCGGATGACTTGGGCTCAATCATAAGCGCGTACAAACATGTTCTGGTTGCAGAATTGAATTCCGGCCAGTTGTGCCAGGTATTGCGTGCGCGTTATTTAATTGATGCAAAATCAATCAGCCAATGCAATGGCCAGCCGTTCGGCACAACCGCGCTTGTTAACGCGATTAAAAGGGAAGTGACTCATGAAGAAGCCAGTGTACACGCGTGAAGATTTTACCAATGACAACGACGTTCGATGGTGCCCAGGCTGTGGTGATTACGCTATTTTAATGGCGATACAGCGCCTATTACCTGAGCTCGGATTACCGCCTGAGCAACACGTGTTTGTTTCAGGAATTGGCTGTGCCGGGCGCCTGCCTTATTACATGAATACCTACGGGTTTCATACGATCCATGGACGCGCCTTAGCGGTGGCAACCGGTCTTAAAGCCATGCACGATGATTTGTGCGTGTGGGTGATTACAGGCGATGGCGATGCGCTGAGCATTGGTGGCAATCATTTAATCCATTGCCTGCGACGCAATGTGAATATCAATGTGTTACTGGTTAACAATCAAGTCTATGGTTTGACAAAAGGGCAGTTCTCGCCGACATCTCAACAGGGTCAAATCACCAAAACATCACCCCAAGGCGTGACCAACCAACCTATCAATCCATTAGCACTTGCATTGGCGGCAGGAGCTAGTTTCGTGGCTCGTGCCGTGGATAAAGATCCTAAACAACTGATGGCTGTGTTGAAACAGGCTTATGAACATCGCGGGTGTTCATTTGTGGAAATATACCAGGATTGCAATATTTTCAACCCTGGTGCATTTGACGAGTTTTCATTAAAGGCTAATCGTGCAAATAACACCGTGTTGTTAACAGAAGGTCAACCCTTGGTGTTTGGAAAAGACAATGAATGGGGATTGGCATTAAAGGGTGAAGAATTGCAACGGGTTTCAAGTCATGAACCGAATGCTTACCGTCACGATACAACGAGTTTTTTAGCCGCAATGCGCCTGGCACGACTGACGTTTCCTGGATATCCGGTACCACTGGGTGTGTATTATCAACAACCCCGAGAGACGTTTACGTTGCCGTGTACGTTTAAAAAAACAGTCGGTGATTTGCCGGCGTTGTTCAGGGCAAAGGCGAGTTGGCAGCAGGGGTGAGCCGTTACGTTAATAGATCACACCGGTGTCACCGGAAGCTCACCGTTAGTGTCCTGTCCTGTCATAGCAAAATTGAAAATATGGCGCACGATATAGAAAACCCGGCATCAGCCGGGTTTTCTATATCGTGCGTTTCACTCATTCACGACCAGAAAAAGCACCTAATAAATTCAATAAACTGATAAATAAGTTATAAATAGATACATATAAGGAAACCGTGGCTGAGATGTAGTTGGTTTCACCCCCGTGAATAATTTCACTGGTTTGAAACAGAATCAAACCGGAAGAAATTAATATAAACGCGGCGGAAATAGCCAGTTGGAGCGCGGGAATTTGGAAAAACAGGCCGGCAATCATGCCTAAAGCCGCGACCATCACCCCTACAAACAGGAAGCCACCCAGGTAGCTGAAATCCTTACGCGAGGTCAGTGCATAGCCTGATAAGGCGAAAAATATCATGCCTGTACCACCGAGCGCCGTTGCAATCAGTTGCGGGCCATTGCTGTAATGGGAAATGAAGAGATTTAAAATGGGGCCTAATGCAAATCCCATGAAGCCTGTAAATGCGAATACAGCTAAAATGCCGAGTGAACTGTCTTTCAAAGAGTGCGTGAGAAACATTAATCCATACGCACCGAGGATAAAAATCAGGGGGTTAATGGAGCGTATACCCATTGCAAACGATGCATAGGCAGTAAATGCACTGAAAAGAAACGTCATGCCAAGTAGCAAGTAGGTATTGCGTAATACCTTGTTGGTTGCCAGAACAGATGCCGCGCGCTGATTTAAAACTGAAACATTGTTATTGTGCATGAATAACTCCAATTTAATTGTAAATTCATTATGCCATAGATGGAGACCATCCGTTACATCCAAGTCTAACCGGATGTGCTCTGGCTGACAAGGGTATTTGCATTAGTGTAGTATGGAGAATATATTTTTGTTAATGGAATGTGTAGCCATGGGTAGAGTTGCAGTGGTACAAATGGCATCAACTGCCAATGTTACAGGCAATTTAGCCGAGCTCGAAGCCTTCTTTGTTAAGGCCGCGGACGCAGGTGCTAAATTGCTGGTGTTGCCAGAAAATTTTGCGTTTATGGGAGGCAATGAGACCGATAAGCTCACGGTGGCGGAAGGGCTAGGTCATGGCGTGATTCAGGATACCGTGCGTGCGCTTGCGCGCCGTTATGGCCTATGGGTGATTGCCGGGACGATGCCGATTAAAGTAACCGCAGAACGCGTTAAAGCTTGTTGCATGGTGTATGATTCTCAAGGTACCACGGTTGCGCGCTATGACAAAATTCATTTGTTTGATGTGCGGGTATCGGATCGTGAAGCGCATGAGGAGTCATTAACCATTGAGCGGGGCGATTGTGTGGTTGTGGTAGATACGCCTGTAGGTCGTGTTGGTTTGACCGTATGTTATGACGTGCGTTTTCCTGAATTGTATCGGCACCTAGTATTAAAAGGCGCTGAATTATTTGCGGTGCCATCGGCCTTTACAGCCGTCACAGGGCTTGCGCATTGGGATGTGCTGCTGCGCGCGCGTGCGATTGAAAATTTATGTTATGTGCTCGCGGCCAATCAGGGCGGAATTCATGCTAGCGGGCGCCATACCTATGGGCATAGTATGATTATTGAGCCGTGGGGCCGGGTTTTGAAAGAACTGCAATCGGGTGCTGGCGTCGTTGTGGCTGATATTGATTTACAACGATTGCAGCAGTTGCGTCGGCAGTTTCCCTGCAATGAACATCATGTATTAAATACAGGAAGGGTCCCCTCATGAAATTAGCACTTGCGATAGCGAAAGATATATTGTTAAAACCCGCGTCACTGGATGAATCCAGAATTGAAAAGCTCATACGCTCGATGTTGAGTCATCGTGTGGATGCGGCTGATCTTTATTTTCAAAGCTGTAGTTCAGAATCCTGGTATCTGGAAGATTCCGAAGTGAAAAGCGGTAGCTATTCCATTGATCGCGGCGTGGGTATACGGGCTGTGAGTGGTGAAAAAACTGGATATGCCTATTGCGATGATATTTTATTGCCCGCAATGGTACGTGCGGCCGATGCGGCGCGTTCCATTGCGTTCACGGGTAGTCAGATAACGCAATCGATCAAAATTGCCACGTCCCCTATCGCACGCTATCCTGGATTAAACCCGATTGAAGGCATGAGCAAGCAGGATAAAATTGCCATGCTGGAATCAATTGATAAAGAAGCAAGACGCATTGATCCGCGCGTTATACAGGTTAATGCATCGTTAAGTGGTTGTTATGAGGTGGTGATGGTAGCCGACATGCATGGCCAGATGATTGCCGACATCAGGCCCATGGTTAGCGTGCACGTGAGTGTGATTGTTGAAGACAAGGGGCGACGTGAGTCAGGACGTTCAGGTGGTGGCGGGCGCGTTGGCTATGACTTCTTTCTGGAAAACGATCGCGCGCTGGATTATGCACGGGCCGCTGTTAGAGAAGCCTTGATTAATCTGGATGCACAAGATGCACCAGCGGGTATGATGCCTGTTGTATTAGGGCCAGGTTGGCCCGGTGTTTTGTTGCATGAAGCCGTAGGCCATGGCTTGGAAGGGGACTTCAATCGCAAAGGTACCTCTGCGTTTTCAGGGCGACTGGGACAACAAGTAGCCTCTGCCGGCGTAACGGTGGTTGATAATGGCACATTAGCCGATCGACGCGGATCGCTGACCATCGATGATGAAGGCACGCCCACGCAATGCACAACACTCATCGAGAATGGCGTGCTGGTTAATTACATGCAAGATAAATTAAACGCACGCTTAATGGGCATGCAGCCCACTGGAAATTGCCGCCGTGAATCGTATGCGCACGTCCCCATGCCGCGTATGACCAACACTTACATGCTGGCAGGTCAACACCATCCGGAGGATATTATTCGTTCTGTAAAACGAGGCTTGTACGCCGTGAATTTTAGTGGTGGGCAAGTGGATATTACGTCAGGCCAATTTGTATTTTCAGCTAGTGAAGCTTATCTCATTGAAAATGGCCGTGTAACCCGACCTGTAAAGGGTGCAACCCTGATTGGCAATGGCCCGGAAGTGATGAAAAATATCAGCATGATAGGCAATGATTTAGCACTGGATGGTGGCATTGGTGTGTGTGGTAAAGACGGTCAATCGATACCCGTGGGCGTTGGACAGCCGACGCTTAAAATTGATTCATTGACGGTTGGGGGTACGCGGTAGAAGAAATTTACCCTGACTTTTCAACACAGAAATATTTCTGTAATGCAACTCTCCATGGTAACACCCAGCAATTCTGGGTGAACCAATTTATACCTTAGCTTAAATCTTTTATGGTTAAAAAATTGATTAATTATCTTTTTGACTAATAATATTTCATTGTTGACCTCTCAGGCATGGATAAACCATGGACTTCTATGTTAAAAAAATGGACTTTTAATGTTATGGGCGTAGGGTGGGCAAAGCGCAGCGTGCCCACCATTCTCATCGTTCAATCATGTATGTAACAATGTGCCGGTACATCACGATGGTGCTGGCAACTCACCCGTAATGTATTTTTCCGGATCTAAGGTATGCGCAAGTAAATAATCCCAGCTCACAAAAATTTACGTGCGCAAATTGGCACGTAAATTTTCCCATAAATGTTTTTTGCTTCCAAAATGCTGACCCCTTACACGTTATTTCCCTCATGACCTTCGTAGTGTTTCATCATCGTTCTCAACCCCCTGATTAGGGATTTTCGACTCCAACGCATTGACCCTGACTTTAAATTTGGCCGTCGTTGCAGACACAACCGGATCTACTACGCACAATTCTTTGCTCATCTCATAAATGCTCGCGGAGCCTTTGGCCAGCGGTGATATGGCCTGAACGAGTTCACCTAACATGCCTTGCAGTACCAGCGCTAGTTTTGATTCTTGTCTTATTGGGAGGATAAATGTTTTCAGTATCGTGGCTATGTCGATACAGCAAGCATCCAGTGCTAGCGTCATATGGTCGTTAAACATCTGATTCTGCACGAATGAAAGATGTCGCTTACGAAGTGTACCTCGTACTTGCGTGAGC
>JBCKWE010000029.1:0-23091 GCA_038923045.1 Legionellaceae bacterium | reverse complement strand
ATGAACACTCTGAATGAAAATAAGCTGGTTTTGATTTTCAATCTAACGAAACGTTATCACCTTAACTTTTTCTTCCACTTTTACTTGCTATCGTCGTGGTGTGCGGATGGTCTTCTGTATGAACATAGGTCGCGCGTTCAAGTGTATTGTTATTTTTTGGATCATAGAACGTGATTAGCCCAGTACTTATTGCCGATCCCTTTTTACCGCTTCCAATCACATGGACCAAAACCTGCCTTCCATTTTTCAATTTAGTTTTTGACAAGCTTTCAAACCAAAAATGCTTGGGGCGGACAGAAAACAGTCGTTGTTGATCCAAAATTACGGCATTACTGTTTGAGAATTTACCTTTTACATTTAATAGATCTTTACCTATTGGGGAGATCTCCATTATCATTGCCAGTGCTGAAGACACAACCATCATGTTGAGTATTAGTCCCGCATAAACGATTTTTTTAGTAAAATTAATTTTTAGCATTACATTATCCCTCTGTTAGTATTACCCCGTTAATGATACAGCCATTTCATTATGATAATAAAAATCTGTCAAACACAAGCATTTTCCAACACTGGGGTGCTGATTCGGTATTTGCAATCAAATTTTATATCAGCATATCATGGGTTAACCAACGCCGGTATCTCAGCCAACAAATCACTGGCAAGCATTCCTCTTGCGCCCTGCTTGGACGAAACCCTATCCCCGGCTTCAGCATGAAACATCACACCCGCACGTGCTGCTTGCCATAAATCCAGTCCTTGAGCATGCAAACCTGCAATCATACCACTAAGTAAATCGCCCATGCCCGCACTGGCCATGCCGGGATTTCCCGCTAAACAGTGTTGTATGGGTTGACTCGCCGTTACAAGTAAGGTTCCCGCGCCTTTTAACACAACAACACCGCCATAACGCTGTTGCAATAATTGCGCGGCTAAAGCCCTGTCTTCCTGAATCTGTTCAACAGGCCTATCCAGCAACCGCGCGGCCTCACCTGGGTGAGGGGTTAATATCCAGTTATCACGCTGGATAAGTGGCGTTGCACGTGCAAGCCAGTTTAACCCATCGGCATCGACGATTAACGGTAGTGGCGATTTTACTGCTTTATCAAATAATTTTTTAGACCAGATACTTTGTCCCAAACCAGGCCCTAGCACAATCACAGATGCGGCTGCAATTAATGCATTGAGATTATCTGCAGATGAGCCTATTCCATAACAAAGTAATTCCGGTCGAGTACTGACGATACTGATAACATGCCCGGGCCGCGTGGCAACTGTCACTAAACCAGCACCTACCCGTGCCGCACCATCTGCCGCCAGACGAACAGCGCCTGGCATCCCATGATCACCACCAATGACTAACACATGACCGAACATTCCCTTGTTTGCATCACGAGGGCGCGGGGTTAACCATGATTGTACTAATTTGAGCGTCAATGCCATAACATTTCCATTTCTATTATCCTGAAAGCACCTGTTGCGCTACAATAAGCGCTTGAATAAAAATAAGTAGCCATCCATGTTAACACCAATACTTAATCAAAAAATTAAATACACTTTCATCATCATCGCCGTGTCTTTGCTAATAAGAGTGCTTTGCATACCCTCAAGCTCGTTACTAGGTGAGGAAGCCTATTACTGGAATTACTCAGCACATCTGGACATAGGCTATCTTGACCACCCTCCCATGGTGGCGGTCCTCATTAAAATGTTCACCACACTCTTTGGAACCAATGAATTCGGCGTACGCATTGCCTCTATTCTTTGCTGGATGGGTGCGGCTTTGTTTAGTTTCAAATTAACACGACTAATCAATCAAGGCGCTGAATGGTACGCTGTCATGCTATTGGCAATATTACCCTTTTTCTTCCTGCATTCGCTAGTGATTACGCCTGATTTGCCGCTAATTGTTTGCTGGTCTGCCGCCCTTTATTATCTGTACGCCGCACTAGTGCTGGATAATGCGACATCATGGTATAGTGCCGGGATCTGGCTTGGATTAGGCATGCTTTCAAAATATACGATTGCATTGTTAGGCCTTGCAACATTGATTTATTTAATCGTGCTTCCCTCTGCACGAAAATGGTTCGTGCGAAAAGAGCCCTACGTTTGCCTGATAATAACCGCGCTGCTATTTACACCCGTCATTTACTGGAATGCAACCCACGAATGGGCCTCGTTCGCGTTTCAAAGTACCCGTCGAATGCAAGAGGGCTTTTCTTTTAGCTTTCATCAACTGCTAGGCCTGTTTGTGCTCTTCCTTACGCCTCTGGGTGTATTGGGTTTTACGGCTCTTTTTAGAAAAAGCATGCCCGAAAGCAACTTGCTTAATGTGCAAGGCTTGCGTTTCCTGCAAATTTACACATTGGTTCCAATCGCCGTTTTTTCGATATTCAGTTTTAGTCACGAAATAAAATTCAACTGGATTGGTCCGGCTCTTCTCGCCATTGTTCCGTGGCTTGCAATCCTTATCAATAACCCAAAACCTGCCCTTCGCACGATGTGGTTTATCACATCTTTCGTGTTATTGCTTGTTTATAGTGGTCTGCTTTTTTGTATTATCTCAGGGATGCCACGGATTGTGAACCAGACAATATTCAGCAAATACATTGCATGGGATGATTTAACTCGACAAATTAATGCGGCGGCCCTTGGTGTTGAGACAAAACAAAAAACAGCACCGCTGATTGCGCCAATGGATTATAATTTAGGCAGTGAGCTTGTATTTTATCAAGCGAAATTTTTAAAGCAGGGAACAATACTCAAAACGTACCCAATCATTGGCAAACAAATCTTTGGATATGAGAGCTTAATGTATAAGTATTGGACTAAAGATACGCCGATTGCCGGCAAGATCTTGCTGGTGGTAACAGAGGAGCCAAGCGATTTTGAAAAACCTGAGATTACCCTGCGAACCATTGCAAAATCGAAAACAAAATCGCTATGGGCGCATGCTCAAGGGGCCGGTGGAAACATCAGGAAATATTATTATAAGGTTGTACAGATGAAGGAATGATTTTATGCTCTCTCCAAACAATACGCGAATAGATAAAATAATTCAGAAGTGATCCTAAGATCATGCCGCTGAACATGATGGCATTTTCTATCAATAGCCCCGTTCCAAAGAGCTTGACACCCACAGCCAGCCAATAACTTTGCATGTTAATAATCGCCACGGAGTACCCTAGAAATATACTCAATTTTTTTACTTTTTGAAACGATCCCGTACGCGGACGTTGTTTAAACGTAAAATGGCTATTCAAAATAAAGTTATTAATGATCGCCGCACTAACCGCCAATTGTGTGGCATTGAACGGTGGCAGGTATTCACGACAAAGATTATACATCAGAAACTGGACCATCATGCCAGAAAAACCAACCAGACACATTTTCAAATACCGTTTCAACTCATAATAACGCAGCGTAAAAACAACCCGTAACGAATCGATGACGCTATTTGCAGGCAATTTGCTCGTGCCTTTTTCTCTATCAATAAACTCGATAGGATGCTCATAAATTATGGATTTGTTTTTATGTAACAACCACAATAATTGCAATTTATACGCGTAATTATTTGATAAAAACCTTGCCGGCAAGACGTGCTGCAACGCATCCCGACGCGTGGCTCGAAAACCACTAGTAAAATCCTTGTAGGCAGGGGTAAGTACTGCGCGTGCCACCCAATTACCTAGCACCGAGAGAACCTTGCGATGCCAGCCCCAATTGCTCGGAATACGTCCGCCTGCTGCATACCGACTCCCCACCACCACATCGCCTGCTTTGATTTTTTCAAGCATGGGAGCAATGTATTTGGGTTGATGGGAAAGATCGGCGTCAAATTCAAAAACAATGTCTGCCGCCATGACAGTTAATGCATGATGCATGGCCTGCAAATAAGCGGAACCCAAACCCGATTTTTTTAATTCAGTTTTTAAATGCAATTTATCATTAATAGCGGCCATATCCGTTACAATGCGCTGGGTGTTATCCGTTGACGCGCTGTCGAAGACCAATACATGAATATCCGCGTTCGCGATACCTTGTGTTTTGTTAAAAACGGCCTCCAATGTCTCTTGAATAACGGCCGCTTCATTATAGGTTGGGATGATGATGACTACTTTTTCAATGCGCATGCTGATTTTGATCTCGATAATTGATGCGATTAGCGATAAAGCATACCATAAGACAAGCAATCGCGCGCTTTGATCACAATTATCCTTTACAAAAGCACTCACAATGGCTAAAATACCCTCCTTGTAAATGCTGGATAACCCTGATGCAAGCTTATAAAAAATATATATGTGTTATTTGTGGATTTATTTATAATGAAGCCGAAGGCTGGCCTGAAGATGGGATTGAAGCTGGAACCCTTTGGGACGAAGTACCCGAGAACTGGTTCTGCCCTGATTGTGGCGCGGTTAAAGAAGATTTTCAAATGGTGGAAATGGATTAATTCGGTTTCACCACCACCAGCAACACAATGCCAATCAACAACACCGTGGGCACTTCATTAAACACACGATAAAACAGGTGCCCACGCGTATTATTATCACACGCAAATTGCCTGACAAAATGCCCGCAAGCATAATGATACGCCCACAACAGAATAACCAAACTAAACTTTACGTGCATCCAGCCAGCGCTCATGTAGTAATGTGGATTATAGGTAACAAGCCATAGACCAAACACGGTAGTCAACACCGCAGCAGGCCAGGAAATCGCATAATAAAGACGCCGTTCCATTACCTTAAATCGATCAATGCTGATTTGATCAATCGAATCCGCGTGGTACACAAACAAACGTGGCAAATAAAATAATCCGGCAAACCAGGCCACCATGGCAATAATGTGAACCGCTTTTATCATTAGCATGACGGGGGATTCTCTTTGTTTTTTTTCTTCCTACGTCTGGCCTGTCTCAGCAGGTTCAGAGACTCAACGCCTAACGAGAACCCCATCGCAAAATACAAATAACCGCGCGGCACATGGAACGAAAAACTATCAGCAACCAGCAACATACCAATTAAAATTAAAAAACTTAACGCCAGCATTTTAATGGTTGGGTGCTTGTCAATGAAATGCCCTACCGGCTCGCTGGCATAAACCATCACTAAAATAGCGCAGGTAATTGCCACCGCCATGATTGTGAAGCTATCTGTCAATCCGATCGCCGTCAGCACGCTGTCCAGTGAAAAAACAATATCCACCAACCCAATCTGAATCACAACACCACGAACCGTTGCCGCTGCGCTGTATATGGTCTGTTGCTCAGCGCGCGTCTCACCCACTTCATAATGAATCTCCTGCGTGGCTTTGTAAATCAGAAAAGCGCCTCCTGCAAACAGAAAAATATCCCGCACAGAAAAGGACAATTGGCCAACAATCAAAAACGGCTTGGTTAACTTGACTATCCAAACAGCCGAGCCTAACAAAATGAGTCGAGTCACCCATGCAAACGTCAACCCCCACTGCCGTGCACGCTTGCGATCCTCACGCGGTAATTTATCTGTCAATATGGATAAAAAGACCAAGTTATCAATACCCAGCACGATTTCCAAGATAATCAGGGCAATAGTGCTAGCAAAAACATTCAGGAAATCCATGTCATCTCATTCAGCATTAAAATTGTATTGTCCACAATAATGCGGGCAAGGTAAATGGTTCACTTTCCCCCCCACCTTGGCTATAATGGCTGAGTCATTCCATTAATATAAAACCAGGTGAACACAATCATCAATTTAATCAAAAAACTGTTGCACAGGGCCAAACCTAAAAAATTACCCGTGGCGGCTGGTGCACATATAATCCCTCGCAATCACCATCACCTATCAAAAACGGATATTAGCCTCAATGCGCTAACCGTCTTGAATCGTCTAAACAGCTCAGGTTTTCAAGCCTATCTGGTTGGTGGCAGTGTACGTGATATTTTATTACGCAAGTCCCCTAAAGATTTTGATGTGTCAACCAATGCTACGCCCAATCAAATCAAGAATTTATTTCGCAATGCCCGTATCATTGGCCGACGCTTCAAGCTGGCTCATATACTGTACCATCGTGAAATCATTGAAGTAGCAACCTTCCGTGGTCACGACACGGTGGATGCAAGCCAGCAAACCAATGATCGCGGCATGCTAATTCGAGATAATGTGTATGGAACCCTTGAGGAAGATGCGTGGCGACGTGATTTCACCATTAACTCACTTTATTATAATTTAGCTGACGGTTCCATTGTTGATTATACGGGTGGCGTCCAGGATGTGGGCCTGCGCATTATCCGTATGATTGGCGATCCAATAACCCGATACCAAGAAGACCCCGTTCGCATGCTGCGCGCCATTCGTTTCAGTGCCAAATTGGATTTTGAAATTGCAGCCGAAACAGCAGCACCTATGGCTGAATTAAACGTACTCATTACTCATATTTCAGGATCTCGTTTATTTGACGAAATGACCAAAATGTATCAATGCGGTAAAGCTGAATCCGTGCAACGTCTATTGGTAAAATATGGCTTGTTCCAGCATCTGTTTCCACAAGCCGCCCACCTTCTTGATAGTTCATACCCTGTCGATGCCTTGTTAATGAACGCACTGGAAAGCACTGACACGCGTATTCGTGATAATAAGCCTGTTAATCCGGCCTTTGTTTACGCCATTATTCTCTGGTTTCCTTTATTGGCTCTCAAGGCAAAACTCATCCTAGAAGGCATGGATCCCCTGCCCGCGCTGGAAAAAGCCATGTCCCAAGTTATTACTGAACAAAACAAACTGGTTACCATTCCAAAGCGCTTCACACAAATCATGCGTGAAATCTGGATGATGCAATTTCGTTTTCCAAAACGCGCAGGCCATCGGGCTTATCCATTGTTAGAACACCCACGATTTCGTGCGGCCTATGATTTTCTGGCGCTCAGAGCTTTGGCCGGCGATGAATCCATGGAACTGGCTGAATGGTGGACTACATTTCAGGAAGTTGATGCAAGAAAGCAAGCTGAGATGGTTACGCAATTGGAAGCCTCAGCAACATCTCCAAAAGCCCAACCTCGCAAACGACGCAAGCATAAGCCGCGAGACCCGGCATGACACGCTGTTATTTAGGCCTGGGCAGCAATTTACGCGCGCCTAGGCGGCAATTAAAACAAGCCATTACAATACTACGGGCGCTACCTCGCACAACAAGGTTAGAGTTATCGAAAGTCTATGTGAGCAAACCACAGGGTAGACGTGCTCAACCGACCTATTGCAACATGGTCATTTCGATTCAAACATCACTGCCCCCAAAAACCCTGCTGCGTCATTGCCAAGCAATTGAGAAAAAACAACAACGTACTCGTAAACTACGCTGGGGTGCTAGGACACTTGATATTGATTTGTTGCTCTACGGTGATAAGGTAATCTGCACAAATAATTTAACGCTACCCCATCCACAGATGCTGACACGCGATTTTGTACTTATGCCTCTACTTGAAATCGGCCCTATAGCCAGCATGCCAGATGGAAGGCTCATAAACACCTACCTGACATGTTGTGAAAAACATGTATACTTGGGTTAACACTGACCTTAACAAGAGGTATTTATGTACACCCATATGCTACATGCCACTGATTTAAGTGAAAATCATTTTGACATGGCTCAAAAAGCCGTCGAAATTGCAAAAAAGTTCAATGCAAAACTGTTTCTACTCCACGTTATCGAGCCTCCAGCTACGCTGCAACTGGCTCAAGGACTTGGATTTGCTGAATTTGATAGCCCGATCAGAGACGATGCGCAATCAGTTTTGGCGGCTTTAGGCGACGCATTGAACATTCCAACAGAACAGCAATTTGTTGAAGTTGGTTCAATAAAAACCCACGTCATTAATAAAGTCGAAGCCCTAGGCTGCACGCTCATCATCATAGGAAGCCACACACCGACCAGACTACCCGCATTTCTAGATAGCACGGCCCGTGATGTGATTCACGATGCCAAGTGTGACGTACTTACACTGAAAGCTGACGGATAACCACACCTGAATATGGATGCCTCGCCAACCGGCCGAGGCATCACGGACAATCAATACCAACCACCATAAGTATAGCTCGCATTGGAAGCACACGAATTGCAGGTATTGTTGCATGTACTGCTGCATATTTTGTTACACGTAGAGCACGTACTGGTTGGCATGTAACTCGTCGAACCACAGGAGGTGTTGTTATAACAGCAACCTGCAAGTAACCCGAATGAACCTATTATAAATAATGAGACTATTAAGCGTTTCATAATGACATCCTTGTGTTGTTATTGCATTTAAAGTATACATTCTGATTGACTGAAATGCAATTTTAAGGCGCAATTATTTATCCTGAGTAAGCAGACAGGGCTGCTAATACCTAAAAAACACTGTTTATTGGCGGAGGGCTTGTATTGTAGGGAATTGCCAGTATGATGAACACATGGTTGTACATAGTTCAGACTACGATGCTAGAGACGGAGTTGAAGAATGATTACAAACAAGACACAAAGAATTGCCCTATACATCTTAGGACTCTGTTCAGTACATAGTATTAACGCCGTAACGCCTTCGAAAACAATAATCCTCTATGGACTGCAAGAACGTGATCAGTGCCGCGTCAGCCATAACCCGAATGTACGTTATAAACTGCAACTGGCTTCTTTTCACAATCGGCACCATGCTGATAACTACCGAGAAAAGATGACCCTGCTCACTGATGAGCCTGTGCACATTATACCATCCAGTGCACCAAAGCATGTTTATCGCGTTATTATCGGACCGTTTTCGAATATTGAAGATTTAAACCGAGTAAGACGGCAATTGTTATCAAAAGAACCGCTTCCTCCACATGCACAGCATCACTTAAAACAACCATCCCACACAACAGTGCCATTAACAGCAAAATCATCTGCGTTGAAAACGAATAGCAACCCAGCAGCACTTGGTGGGTGGAAAGATATGGCGAACCACTCGTATTTCAAAACAGGGCCTTATGTGGGTGCAAGTACAGGTCCGCTCATAAACATAACAGGAGCACCCACCACATACGTTGCCATGGAAGGTACCCTTTCTGCGGGGTGGGGACATCTATGGAACCAACGCACCTATCTCGCGGGTGAAGTGTTTGGTGGAAGCAGTGCTAGGGTAAGAAATTACCCGACAGCAGGTACAGGATTCAATGTGCGTTCCACTTGGAGTTATGGCGCGGATGTCCTTCCTGGGTTGATGGTTAATGATAATGTGCTGGCATACCTACGCGCAGGTGTTATTCGCAGGCGATTTAGTGGGATGGAAACAGAGCGCACTGCTTGGAGAGCGGGGGTGGGTGGAGAAACCAACATTTACAAGGATTTAGATATTCGTGCTGAATATATCTACAGTCTATACCAATCCATACCCGGCATTGGCAAACCACAGACAAATCAATTCAACCTTGGTTTAGTTAAAAAGTTCATGTAATGCCTCGTCTCGAAGCCAATTGAGTTGAAAACCGTTGGCTTCATTTAGCCTCACGACAGAGGTGATGAATAGAGTAGGAAAGAGCCTTGCCATTTAGCGAAAGACAAGCTATCATTCGCCATGCTTTTTTCTGAAGCATGATAATCATCGGGGCGTAGCGCAGCCTGGTAGCGTACTAGCATGGGGTGCTAGCGGTCGAAGGTTCAAATCCTTCCGTCCCGACCATATACAGTAAGGGTTCTACGAGTTTCCATTTATTCAAAATATTTAAGTCGATCCAAATAACGATCCAAAATTGTTTTAGTGCCATTGGTTTTTAAATGGATCTTAATACAAATGCGATAACATATTTATAGATATCCAATCAACCAAATATACCAAAGTATTTTTAAAAAATGATCACATATGATATGCTCTGGTATTTTTTTAACTACATTGGTTTTTATGAAAAACTATTTCCTACTAATCACACTTGCTTTATCTCTTTCATCTTCAATTTTTGCTCAATCAAATCATTGTTATCTGGACGCAGGACATAAAGGAATTATAAATATTTGTGAGAAAATTAAAAATGAAGCCTTAACAGGTATCATTGAGTCAGAATATAACTTTTCACAGATGTATTTGAATGGGATAGGCGTGGAGAAAGATGAACAACGTTTATTAATGTGGTTGTACAAAGCAGCTAAACATGGACATGTTAAAGCCCAATATGACTTGGGAATAACGTTAAAGAATAGAAATCTTGATCAAAATGACAAGGAGGCTTTTAAGTGGATATTAAAATCTGCAAATCAAGGATATTCTGACGCTCAGTATACTCTAGGCTCAATGTATCAATATGGGCATGGAGTTAAAAGAAATTACTCTAGTGCTTTGTCGTGGCATAAGAAAGCCTCTGCTCAAGGAAATCAATCAGCAAATGGGGCTATTTCTTCAATGTATGGTATTGGTGAAGGTGTTGCGAAAAATATGAATAATGCACTATATTGGTACTTAAGAGCTGGAGAGCAAAGAAATACCCTAGCTCAACTTAGATTGGGCTATCTCTATCACAAAGGTATTGGTGTACAAAAAAATAATGGAATTGCTTACAATTGGTATCGAAAAGCTGCAAGCAACGGAAACCAAGAAGCCCAATATATATTAAATAATAAAAGGCTTGAAGCTGATGACAAAACTGAAAGATCAAAACAGATAAAATACCTTGTATCATCATTAACTATATTTTTAAGTATGGTGATCGGGGGTATTGTTTTTATGCAACGAAAAATCATATTCGCCAAATGGACTGGTAGTAGCTATACAAACAACCCCATAACTCCAGAAAGGGGTCTAAAAGGATTAGTCTGATAATGGAATTTATTAAAAATATAGTGGCGGAGTTGTTAATGATTCCTGCACTGATAATAGGGTGGGGAATTGTTTTATTTCCAATAATATGAATTGTCTATGTGGTTAAAATGTGATGGTTGGGAAGCGATGAATATGAGTGATGAATATATCAAGGCAATGACCCGGGGTAAGAGTGAGAAAGAATTAAGTGATTACGAAGTAATTGAACTGTGGAAAATTCAAAACAAAGATCGTGATGATCGACCCAAAGAAGCGGCAGATTCGGCCATGATAACATTTATTATTACCATGGGCATATGGTTGTGCATCATTGCTCATGATTACAACCCTATTGGAGGGATAATAGGTATAGGTATTGCTGCTTTTTTCTCTTTTCTAACGCATCGTGGTCAGACTCGAGCAATGGAAAAATGGTTGCGGCGAGAAAGGTATCGACTTTGGTTAGAATCAGAAGAAGTGAGAAATAAGCATAAAAAAGAAGAGGAAGAAATGTCCTTATGTGAGACGTGCGGAGAGGAGATCGTAGTATCCTTATGTGAAATGTGCAGAGAGTGTGATATGTGCGGAGAGGAGATCGTAGTATCCTTATGTGAAATGTGCGAAGAGGAAGATATATCTTTATGCGAGATGTGCAAAGAGGAGGATATTTAAGCATGACTTGGATATTAACACCTCCATTTCAAATTGGAGAAGATAAAATTCCTGTAACAACATCAACGATTGAATTTAATTCACGAGGAGCTTGTTGTATTAATGCTAGAGGGAAAATTAGCGCACTCTGTAAAAGCCGTAATGAATCACGAAGTCCTGATCGCACTATGTTATTTACTTTTTAATGCGCTGGCAGAAGAACTCAAAGAATTGCGGGGCTCCGGATCGCATCACGAAACTCAAAAACCCGTGTACCCCCTCCTCTTAATCAAGCTAAATTTAAAATTTAGTCTCAAATCATCACGTATATGGCTAGCCAAGCTTATGGAGAAGTTGCTTGCTCAGATGGATGGCTTGTCTAATCTCAGCCTTGAACGCTTTGGCTTCAGCTGTGGTTTCACCGTGCTTTAAGGCATTGTGGTTGAATGGCGGCGAGCCAGAGCCTTTCGCGCCACCATGTACTCGACAGCGTGCTTTATCTCTGACAGCAGGGCAACGGCAAGGCTTGCCATGATTACCTTTTGTTCTTGCCCCGCAGCGAGGCGCAGATTCAAAAGCATAACGAAATTTCTCGGTTCTTGAGGTTGTTTTCATTTTCTCCCCTGATTGCCCATACCTCCATGAATATTACCCACCACTGCTTGACCTCCTTGGTGGACATCGACGCGTTCAACAATTATTTTTTGCCCTCCAACACCTTGTAGTTTTGCGAATATGTTTGCTTGCTGGACAAAACAATTCGCTAATTTCACCGCTGTATTGGTGTAATATGTTTTTAATCCCAAGCTGTCACTGGCGTTAGCATAAGTCATTGTCCTCTGTTGTAATTCATGGATAGATAACATCTGTGCGGCAAGCATTGATTGCAAACCACCATCTACGCCTAGCGCCACCATGGCGTCGCCACTCTTCTTTTTTGCCTTATCGAGGTCAAATTTCCCTGACTTTATGTCATTCGTTGCAAGCGCATTCTCGGCAATAATGTGCCTGTTAAATTTGTCCTTGGCCTCTGCCACATCATCAGTATGATGAATTTGTTTTTCCAGTGTTGTAGTAAGATTTGGCATCATTCCCTCGCTGTTTTTGTTTTACCAGAATAATGCGGCATACCTGCTTTAATCCATAACTCAATATGTAATCGAATTGCTTCTGACGGTATATCACCATTGATTATATCCTCTTCATCGTTGACTGACAGCAGGTAATCAATGACTTGTTTGGCATTCACAGGAAAGCCTGTACAGCATCGAATAACAAACGCCACCAAATTCAATTTACATGAATTATTTTCATGGATATGTGCCGAATCGGGACTGACAAAACCGACAAAACCCAGTTCAGTCAGTTTTGTCAGTTTGGTTTCTGGCACATCGTCTATTTGTTTCAACCAGCGTCCCATATTAATGCCCCCTCTCGACAAGAGTATTCCATTGATAGCTGATTGTTGGTCTACCTCCATTGGTAGTTGAGGAATGTTCTTTTGGTACAAGCTGACGATAATCAATGAGGCATTCTAATGCTTCATTAACGGCGCAGATATTATCAAGGCCAGCCCATTGTTTACGGTGGATCTCCCGCGCTGTGAACGGGCTGGATAATTTGTTTTTTCGCTCCAATATCAAACGCGCATTATGAATACTCTGATTGGTGGCAATACTATAAAGCCGTTTAGCATGGCTCAGCAGATAATCAGCCCAATCCAATGCTCTGGCTGTTGCTTCTACCCCAACAGCCGTCAACCCACCATCAATAATCTCAAATAATAATGCCAGACCCGCGATGGTTTGAGGCATCTTTAACATATGGCTCTCAATTGCAGGATGAACCTCTTGTTCACGCGCCTTTGCTTGAATCTCCTCCATCCATTTAATAAATAAACTCTGCGCGTCCAGTGTAAATCTTAAAGCAGGTGGTTCATCATCTGGTGTATCAAATTGCAGGTTACTTACATACTCAAATACCCCATGATAAGCATCCATAGCAGCTTTATCCGGTGCTCGATCAAGCCATTCCCAACAGCCTTTATCATCAGGCCAAACCGCCAATTGAAGTCGTTGTATCAAGCCATCATCAGCTATACCCGTCATGGCCTCACGAACCAACCTGGCTATTTTGGTCGGCTGTATTCCACCAATTACAGCGAGAGTGCAATATTTTATTTCAATGGTGCCACGTCCAATACGATCGTAAGTGAACTGACTGTTTCCATCGAAACACTCAAGATAAAATGCCCTGTCGCCTTGATGTTCTTCTTTCGCAAGTTTAGATAGCCACCCTGCCAACTCGTCACGAACCAGTATCAGGCCATTAGGGTTCTCGTTTAATAACTCTCCCAGTTTTTCTATGGTGGAGTCATTTACAATTAACCTAGCGCGAATCGGGAGATCTATATCAATCATCCGCAGTATGTCTCGCGCCTCTTCCCTGTTATTGTTTTTCAGAGCAGTTTTAGCTTTGCCTTTAGCCGCTTCTTTCTCAAGCTTAATTAACTCACATTCTTCATCGTAATGTTTATTCTCCTCGGCATATTGCTTCGCGGCTTTAGCTTCAAGCTGCTGTAATGGTTTCAATGCCGCCTTCATCGAAGGACTCTTCATTGCTGAAGGTCGGCCAATAATTGCGCCCCATTGATTGGGTGTCACCTGCCAATCATCATGTTGTTTGGGACAAATTAAAATTTTTCGACCTAATAAACCAGATAAACCAACAATAGCGGCAACAGCAATAAAATCAGGCTGACATTGTTGGCGCTCAGCCACATCCAGAATAAACCCCCTCAACGCCAATGGGAGCATGTCTGGGTGAAGCTTCATCACTTCAGGACGTGGATCTGGCAAAGATAAAGGCGGATCCAATTTGTAAAAAGGCGAAAGCCCAAGCATACCTTTATTGTACGCATCAACAGTTCGTCCATCGGGTGATTTTGTCTGCTGACTTGCAAATTTAACCGCCTCCTCAAAAGAAAAATCTTTAAGCAGTCTCATCGCATCGAATGAATCGTGACGATAATTGTCATTTAAACAGTCATTATGGTGACTATATATCTTGCCAGTGTTTTGATCTTCGGTAACGCCTCCCTGACCAGTAGTGGAATTTGGGGATAACCACCGACATGTTTCTTTGTTTCTAAATACCAGCTTGTAGCCATGCTCTTCTAGCACAGTACCGACAGGGAATTGTCTATTCCATTCTGTAATTGGTGATAATTGCCCTTCTGCTAATGCCACAGTACTCGCAACAGCCTGGCTAATATCTGGTGGTACCTGTTTATTCTTTACGGGGAATGACTGACCTTCAGTATATTCCAAGTACAACATTGGTTTATCACAGCCCAAAGGCTTACTCGGCATAAACCATGATTGAGAGTAAGCTTTATTTTCCTTGGCATACTCAATATACCCATCAGTAAGAAAACAATTAATTGTTTCAACAATGGCCTCGCTGGTCGGCTTTAATTGATCTTTGCTGTATGCATTCTCGCATAAAATCAGGATGCGGAAGCGGTTTTGATTGTCGGCATAATATGAGTGAGTGCCAATAATAATATGCGCCAGATAAGCCTGTTTTAAAGCCTCATGGACGTCATGAGGGGGTGCTGTTGAGTCGTCCACATCAATAATGATTAGCCATGCTTCCTCCTCGCAATGATTATCACCGCGTGACAAGCACTTTCCATGAGCATCATGCTTCAAGCCGGTTCGTAAAAAATGCGTCCCATTTTTGTCGCCTATACGCAAGATTTTTAATTGTTCCCAGAACTCGTGACCAGTGATATTGACGTAAGTGCCTGTTGATTGTGCAGCATTTGGATTAAAAGCGACTGTTATTGCATGGAATTTTTCTGTAAAATCACTCATGGTTGCCTCGTACAAAGTGTTTTCGGTATTTGCCCCTGATGTCCATTCAGGGACGGCCGTAAGTTCGGGATAATTAATCAATGTGCTCTCCTGTTAAGAACGGTTTCAGGCGATCTAAAGTTTTGCGGGCTTTAGCTTGCTGTTTACGAAGCCGTTCCTGATGTAGCTCCCTAATTTGCTTGGGTCGTTCATCTGGATCGTAATACAGCCTGATTTCATTAGCAGAAATAAAGTAATCATGCGTTCTGTCATGCGTTTTGATGGACTCAATCGGGAGGGGATGTCTCCGTGAATTTCTCAGCTTAGCAATGTCTGAATGTAGCGAGGCGTTAAACTCACCCAAGCCATATTTGTCCAAGGTTTTACGATTTAGGATTTTCCCTTGAAGCAAGGCGACTCGAATCTTATAAATACGAATTTCAGACGCTTTATTGTGCTTCATGGCAAACGCCCCCGCGAACGTTTTCCTCAATCCATTGATTGACGAGTTGAGTTGACCAGACTAGTGTCGTTCCGTTTAGCTTATGGGGCGCGGGAAATCGTCCTTCC
Source organism: Legionellaceae bacterium (assembly GCA_038923045.1). Taxonomy (GTDB): domain Bacteria; phylum Pseudomonadota; class Gammaproteobacteria; order Legionellales; family Legionellaceae; genus DDPF01. Next base: position 7,233 of record JBCKWE010000029.1, on the reverse strand, counting down.
TCCCACCAGCGACGCAAAGTTGAACGGTGAAAACCTGTCATTTGCTCGACGTGGGCTATTTGGGCTATTTGGGCTATTTGGGCTATTTGGGCTATTTGGGCTATTTGAGCTTGATTCATATTGGATACTCCTAGTTAAGTTTAATTAACAAGCAGGAGCAGTATTACTGGGGAGGATGCGCAATATGATGCGTACATTGCGTGGCAGATTGCGTAATATAAAATTTGTTAGAGCATCCACATGGTTTGGTTTTAATTTTTACTATTCTATTTAATTCCAAACATACCTTTATACTTACCAACGTTTTTTGAGGCGTTAGTTTTTGATAATGAAATAGCTGAAACAATCAGGAAATCATCATTAATTTCATGAAGATTAGCCAAAGTTTCGCGTTTGTGATTACCGCTGATGTGCTCTTCAATAAATTGCTTAATGGGTATCCATGTAATATCAGCATGACCAAGCCGGATCATCATAATCATGACTTTAATGACCAATCGATGTGGCGCAGAAGTTTTTTTCTCAATGGCGCCTTTATAGTGGGGAAACATTTTTGTGATCAAAAGACCTAAATCAGCCGGTAATGTCGTATCTATAATTTCATCAGTATTTTCGAAGTTATCTTTGTTCGTTAGCGTTGAATCAGGCGCTTCAGTGGGAGAAATATAAGATCTCGAATCGATCTGGTTTTTTATTTTATATATTGAATCATTGCAAATTACCTCAACAACTAAACTCGATGGAATATCATAAGAAATTATCTTCTTTACGGCATCACTTCCTCGGAACTCTACTTCATCAAAATATATTGGCTTTAAATTATGCAGATGACCTATTTGTTGCAAGTAGTCTATTATTTTTCCATTAGTAATTTCAACCAATTCCCTGAGTTCTTGTTCTTGTAGTCTGACGTCTTCAAACCAATGTAATTTTCTATGACATAGAACAATAATCCAAGCTAAATTATATGACTGAATCGGATCGCTAATTTTTTCAGGAATAATTCGTACTGGCTGTTCAGAACATATTGTATTGAGTAAGCGAATTATTTGGCTGGAACGTGCTTCTTTATTCGATTGCTTGATCCATGGCATCATTTGAACTGGTTCAATCGACGGTGACTTTTTTACTTGTAAGGCTGCTAATAATCGCATAATTATGGACTTAAAATGATCTGGGTCATTAATAGACAAAATCCAGTAAGTAGAAATCCCTTTACCATTGTAATCATGGGTGATTTCCCACTGTATACCCATCAATTTATGTATGGCATCTGTTCTGGCATCAGGTGATAATAAAACCATTCCATTGGCGCTGGCATGATTTGTTATTTCCTGAGTAATTTGATTCAAAAAAATGTTGTGCAATACCTCCACTCGATCTCTGAAATAAGGTGTTTCCCAAGGAATTGTCGTATATGGATACGATGCTTCACAGATTGCGATTATCCATGCAAGCTCACGAATACTTAGAGGTAATATGCCTGTTAGCTGTTCAAGACTAATTCCCCGAGGATCAGGAGCACATTTTTGAAGATAGCCACCTATTTTTTGACGAAATTCCGGTTGAGACTCATTGATTATGCGCATCACTACCCCATCAAAGTAACCATCACAAAAGATGCCAAGCAAAAGGAGTGATGAAGTCCTTGATTCTCCCCGTCGGGATAGCTTGGCGATGGGATTATACAATCTAGCCAGACCATGCGCGAGATTATAATAGTTATTTGCTGAGCAGAAATTCAGTAGTCTCGCATTTTGTTATCACCTGTATTTTTAGTAGGCGGAGGAACTCACAAGGCTCTCTTGTGAATTCCTTGGAAAAGAGCACCTAGAGCTAACCTTACTGCCATTTATCAATTACCCATCGATTAAAACAATAATAAAAAACAAATACATTTCAATTGGTTGCAAAAACATAACGTCCATCTTGAGTGAATCTATCAATTAGCCATCAATTAAAAATCAAGGTTATAATCCTCAATTTCACGAGTGACGTTACGTGTTCGTTCCGTTTGAACTGTCAAATAATTTTTGACAGTTGTCTCAGTCATGTATCCTCGCCCAGTTTTTCTGGTGAATTCTTCAATGATAGGAAATTATCAGCAGTCACAACGTTCATGCCTGTTTTTTTCTCCAATTCAATACGTGCCTGCTTTGCAATGCCGCCCCCTTGTTTGCTGGCAATCTTATTTTCTGTCATTCCTGTTGCGTCAGTGGCGGCGGCTATCTGTCGAGTAGATAATTCCGCTAATGCTGTAAAAATAAGCTCTGCCTCGCTCATGTGATCACGCAGGTTATGTGACGTTAAGCCCTTGGCGTCCTTGTGTTCTTTGACGCTTATACCTGCCCATTCCTGATGGATAATATTGGTGAGTATCGCAAACTCATTGCCTTCCTTGATGTCGTGTTCTTTCCAGTAGTCGGTGAGTTTATTGCGCGTTTCCTGCCCCATCATGCGTTGTTGTATCCACTTTTCACTGTAGCCATGCTTTTGCCATGTCTCGCGGGCTCTATCGAGTGATCGGGATGGGTCGGCCATTTCTTGCATTCGTTCGTAACCTACTTTTGCCAACCAGAGTTTGATGGGTTCAGCTTTTGGACTGGGTACGGATTGTATAAGGCGTAGTAATACTTCAGCGGTAGCAACATCGGTTAAGTACTTTTTACCATCAGCTGCCTCTAGCTTCAGTCGGTGACAATTTGACACCGACTCACTGCCTTCCTTGCCTAGCCGCTCTTTTAACTTGTTCCAATATTTTCTGGCTGTTTGATATTCCGATTGTTGTGTTAACGCCTGTATTACGTCAACAACGGAAAAAAACCACACTTCAGTTTTCTCATCGTAAACGCGACGTATAGTGTAGTCTTCAAAAAGTGCTGGATTGCTCATCATTAGATCCTTTGATGGTTATTGTATGCGTTAATGGGGGGCGATGTTTTGAGCCTCATGACGATGTGTCGCGTTTTGTTGTCTTGCCTAGGCGTTCTACCTGCCTTAATTCTTTCTCATCCAAGATAAAATGCTGTTCAACCTCGGTTGGCTGGTTGAGTACCATCTGGTGGAATTTTTGATATTCTTCATGCGCTTTCTTTAATGCGGACTCATGACTAATTTTTCCTGAATGAGTAAGCAGTTCGCGATCAGACACTTTAAGAAAATCATCTAGCTTTCGTATCCAGTCGCTCATGGTCATTGGTTTGTGGCTCAGAGCTTGCATTTCTGCGAACTCCAAATACATAGTCACAATCCGATTGAGCATATCAATCTCTTGGTCATTGAGATAATTTTTAGCAATCTCAGCTTCATTTTTACGAATCGTAGTACCTACCCAGTTCGTCATGCCCATGTTCGGCTTGCTGGCATCAGCGCGTTGATGAATAATCTCTGCTGCGGTGTTCCCGTGCGCTGCCCAATGCATTTTATTCTGCATTATTTTAAAAAAATTACGCGATGTTTCCGCATTGCCATCATAATCAATGCTGGTCGCGTAAATGTCTAATACTTTACGCCAGAATACTTTTTCAGAGGAGCGGATATCACGAATGCGGGCAAGTAATTCATCGAAGTAATTACCACCACCTGCGTTTTTAAGGCGTTCATCATCCATAGTGAAGCCTTTAATGATGTATTCGCGTAAACGTTGGGTTGCCCATATTCTAAATTGTGTACCACGGATACTATTCACTCGATAACCAACAGAGATAATGGCATCTAAATTATAATATTCAACTTGATAGCTTTTACCATCTCCGGCAGTTGTTGCAAAAATTGCAACAACTGCATTTTTATCCAATTCACCAGATTCATGGATATTTTTTAAATGTCGGCTAATACCGGATTTATCGACACCAAATAACGCAGCCATTTGATTTATCGTTAACCATACGGTTTCATTTTGCATTCTGGTTTCAATGCGAATGCTGCCATCTGTTGTTTGATAGAATAAAAATTGTGTGTCATTGGGCTGGATATTTTGAATCATGATTATTCCTTATTGTTAACTGGCCACTTTTTTATATTGAATCGGGATCACGTTCTCTGCCAACAAGCTCACAAGATATTGACTCCATCGAGTTAAAGCCTCTTGACGCTGGGGAAGCATTTCGTTTTTATTATACGTCGCCATGATCTTTGGCATTTTATGGCCTAGGCATTTTTCAATCACCACCGGATCAATAAGCAGTGATTGGCTTAATTGGGTGCAAAACGATCTCCTTAAATCATGAGCAGTCCAGTGATCGATACCAACTCTCTCCTGAATGCGATTAATTGTCCTAGGCAACGCTTTTAAACTTAATGGTTCACCTGCTTTGGCTGATAGTATATATTTGGACGTTGAGGCTGCAAGGAGCTCTCTGAACATATCTTTTACCGGCTCGGATAAATGAATTTTCATCACTTCACCTTGTTTGGTATTCTCTTTGGGGATTGTCCATAGTGAGTTTTGAAAGTCTATCTCGCTTGAGGTGGACAGCCTGAGCTCGCCCGTGCGAATTCCAGTGTATAAAATAATCTTGATGGCATTTTTGGTTTGTAATGACATGCGGTTTTTATCGTTGTTCAAAAATAGCAGCAATGTTTTTATTTCATCAAGGGATAAATTCCGATCCCGTGGTTTTTCAATTCCTCCGATATCTCGTGCCTGTAACAGCATCGCTGGGTTTTCTTGCAAGGCTCCACGCCTCACACCATAACTAAAGGCTTGCTTTAATGCTGCCAGTACTTTGTTAGCATGAACAGGCGAGCCGCGCTTCACAATCGTATCAAGCGCTCTCGTTACCAATGCAGGGGTGAGCTTGGCTAATTCGACGCTGCCGAGTAACGGCACAATATCGGCATTAATTAACTGTTCTATTTGTTTCGGCTGCTTGCGTTCTTTCATGATGTAGTTGGTATACCAACCCGTTATAAGCTTATTTACTGTGTCAGTTTTGGCCTCAGCCAATGTAATCATGTGCGCTTTAGGATCAACGCCTGATTGCCAAAGATCAAATAACCCCTGACACGCTGTGCGTGCTTGCGATAAGGTCATAGCCGGATAATACCCAAGGGTTATGATCTGATCTTTCCCCGCATAATGATACCGATATAGCCAGGCTTTCTTCCCTTGGGGCGTAATTCTAATGTAAAACCCGTTGCCTTCAGTAATGCGATGCGTTTTTTTTTCTGGCTTGAGGTTCTTGATTTGATTGTCAGTAAACTTTTTCATGCTTGCCTGTGGTTTATTAGTCGATCCAACTATCGATCCAACATCATCAGCACTGGAATGGAAATGTTTGGAAACGATTGAAAGAGATGATATAGTTAAAATGCATACACAGCAAGGGTTAATGAGTTAAATTGAAATCATATGAAAACGATTGAAAACACACGGAGACAGCATGGGGTGCTAGCGGTCGGAGGTTCAAATCCTCCCGTCCAGACCAATAAAATCAATGAGTTACGATAAAAAACATTAAATACATACCAGCTTTCAGAGTGAATCATGTATCGCTCTGACGATTTACGATGATCAATCACAACTCGTTGCTAGTTATTGATTTGAGACAAGCCCTTTATTTACAATAAGTTATATACTATAACTAGATCTCTAGAAAATAATAAAAATGGAGATCAAATATGAAGAAGCCCCGCTACAACAGGATTCCTACGGTATTAACTGAAAAAGAGTTCAATGAATTCATCTTTCCGGCATTGAAAAATGGGCGTCGTGGACCAAGGTCAAAAATATCATACTTTAAAATATTTAACTACATAATGTATCTTATGCATACAGGATGTCAATGGTACATGATCCCGATTGATAAGAATTAAAGAAGGGAAAGAAGAAATCCATTACACGAGGCTATTTAAGCATTTCAAAAGATGGGTGAATCATGGTTTTTTTGACACTATTTTCCAATCTTCTGTTGCTCGGCTTTTGAAAAACGACCTACTTGACACCACCATCCTTCATGGCGATGGGACAACAACCGCTGCAAAAAAAGGCGGCGATAATATAGGCCGCAACGGTCATAAGCACATGACAGGAGACAAGATAGTTTCGATTTGCGACAGAAACTGCAACGTTATTGCCCCATTTGTAACAGCCCCTGGCAACAGAAACGAATCTCCGATGTTTCCAGGGGCGCTTAGCTCATTGAAGCGTGTTGCAGCTAAATTTAGTTTTTTGTTTTTTAAATAATGCCATACGAAATGGCTTATTGTGGTGGGCAGTTGAGTAATTTTAACGTCCTTAGTTTAGGTCTTTTCTCATAATAGCATGATTGGTGCTGTACACTGCCGTGCATCATGCTCGCTCTTTTCTTGACTTCAATGCAAAAATAATGTATAAACCATTCACAATACTCAATACATTTTTATTTTTTTTGTGGCGCACCCAACTATACTTCGCCCCTATAATAAAAGACAACAATTACTCGCGAGGCAATGAATATGGAATGCGTCAAATTTGAAATCGAAGCAACTCAAGAGCAGCACTCACCAGCCTCAATTGATAGTGCGTTTCTAAGTGCATGTGAAGACGGTGACCTGCATATCTTAAATCAACTCGTGGAATTAGCGCCTACTCATGTGTCACTGATGATAGAGTCAAACGACTATGACGCGTTTCGAGTGGCGGCCAGCAGCGGTCACCTGACTATCTTAAATCGACTCATGAAATTAGCGCCTACTCATGTGTCACTGATGATAAAGGCAGGCAACTATGGTGCGTTTGCAGGGGCGGCCAGCGGCGGTCACCTACCTGTCTTAAATCGACTCCTAGCATTAGCGCCTGATCAAGTGGCACTGATGATAGAGGCAAACGGTTATAGCGCGTTTCAAGGGGCGGCCGGAAACGGTCACTTGCCTATCTTAAATCGACTCGTGGAATTGGCACCTGATCAAGTGTCAATGATGATGGAGCCAAAAGAAAACGGCCATGGCGTGTTTCAATGGGTGTGCAACGCCGGTCACCTGCCTGTCTTAAATCGACTCGTGGAATTAGCGCCTGATCAAGTGTCATGGATGATAGCGGCAAACAGCTATGCCGCGTTTCAATGGGCAGCCGAGTGCGGTCACCTGCCTGTCTTAAATCGACTCGTGGAATTAGCGCCTGATCAAGTGTTATTGATGATAGAGGCAGACGACTATGGTGCGTTTCGATTGGCAGCCTTCGGCGGTGACCTGCCTGTCTTCAATCGACTCGTGGAATTAGCGTCTGATCAATTGTCACTGATGATAGAGGCA
>JBCKWE010000028.1:0-23746 GCA_038923045.1 Legionellaceae bacterium | reverse complement strand
TGTCTGTGGTCATTGATTCATTGAAACGTGAACACCATGCCGAATTGCTGGCTGAATTGGGACGCAATGACTGACATCCGCCAGACACTCGAACTAGCCACTGCATTATTGGCGCAAGCCAGCCCGAGCGCGCGTTTGGATGCTGAACTGTTGCTCGCCAAAACATTAAACGTGTCACGCGCATTTTTTTATGCACATCCAGAAGACGTGCTCACAGCGAGCCTGCAGGAACACTATCTAGCCTTGCTAACGAAACGAATGGCCGGAATTCCCATTGCCTGGTTAATCGGTACACGTGAATTTTGGTCGCTGACGCTGAAAGTATGTGAGGACACCCTCATTCCACGACCAGAAACAGAGCTGTTGGTCGAGCTCACATTAACCTTACTTGGCAATATCTCCACGGCAAACGTGCTTGATTTGGGCACAGGCACTGGTGCCATAGCCCTAGCACTTGCATCAGAGCGTACTACTTGGCAACTGCTAGCCTGTGATAAAAGTCAGGCCGCCGTGAGTACGGCCCGCACGAATGCCACGCAATTAGAAATCTGTAATGTGAATGTGTTATGCTCGGATTGGTTTGAATCAATACCTGCACAACAATTTGACGCGATTGTATCAAACCCCCCCTACATTGCAGAGCACGATCCACACCTGTCTCAGGGCGATGTACGCTTTGAACCCCGAAGTGCCCTCGTCAGTGGGATTGGTGGTTTAGATGCATTGAATTATTTAATACAACACAGCGCAGAGTGGTTACTACCAGGGGGTTTATTATTACTGGAACATGGGTTTGATCAAGGGCTTGCCGTGACTGCCATGTTAAATCAATGCGGATACCTTCACGTGCAATGCTGGCAGGATAATCAGGGTCATGACCGTGTCAGCGGCGGACGGTGCAAAATATGAAATATAGGCTATACTTAAGGTTAGCTACATAAACGAACGAGTTGCTGAATAACCCTATTTTTGTTATACATGGCTTTTAAAAGCTCGATGCGATTGACCTAACCAACTTATAAGTGAGCCTAACGTGAAAAATGACACCCTTGGCAACATGGGAATTGCCCTCTATCAGGAAACTGAAGGCGAAGAATACATGAATGAACACCAGCTTGCGCATATCGAGAAGATTCTGCTTGCTTGGCGCCAATCATTAATGGAAGAAGTCGACAGAACCGTGACGCATATGAAAGACGATGCCTCTAATTTTCCTGATCCGGCCGATCGTGCCAGCCAAGAAGAAGAGTTCAGCATTGAGTTGCGCACACGTGATCGCGAACGAAAACTCATTAAAAAAATTGAAGACGGCCTGGAACGGTTGCGTGAAGATGATTTTGGCTATTGCGAAGCATGCGGCATTGAAATTGGCTTACGCCGCCTCGAAGCAAGACCAACAGCGACACTGTGTATTGATTGTAAAACGTTGTCTGAAATTAAAGAACGGCAAAATCAGGGTGTTTGATACGTCCCACCGTTGTCTTCCCTGATGGAGGGTGGACAACATTTAAGGACATCAAAAACCACGTCCAGATACCGTGCTACACTGCCGCGATTGGCTTCCAATACCACAGTGGCGTTGCTAATCTGAGACGCTCGCGACAACGGATCCTGATGCATTGCGATGATAGCCTTGAACAGTGCGTCGACATGAGCAACCATTTGCATGGCACCGGCTGCACATAAATCGTCGCAAATAGTTTTTGAGTTATGCATAAACGGACCGCAAAAAACCGGAACCTGACATGCAATGGGTTCCAGTACATTATGCCCACCGATTGGAACCAAGCTGCCGCCTACAAACGCATAGTCGCTCACCTGATAAAGCGATTGCAACTCACCCAATGAATCAAGCACCACGACTTGGGTATGATTATCAATGGTTTCTGGTTGGGAACGCTTGCCCGTATTAAAACCATGCCGCAGACTTTGTTCATAAACCGTTTTAAAGCGTTCAGGATGACGTGGCGCAATCAACAGGATGAGATCGGGGATTGCAGTGTTTAACGAGAGCAACCCAGTCAATAACTGATTTTCCTCATCATCATGCGTACTAGCCGCTATCAGCACCGGGCGCAGCACGCCCCACGCTGTTTTAAGTTGTCTAAAATAATCCTTATTTAGCACCTGAACCTGTAAATCAAATTTCATATTCCCCAGCACTCGAACCTTTTCAACCGGCGCGCCCAATGCGATGAAGCGATTGGCATCCACCTCACTCTGCGCGAGTATAGCTCTGAACTGTGACAGCATAGGCTTAAAGAAAAATCGCACGTTGTGATAGCTTTGAAAGGCTTTATCCGATATTCGCGCATTGGCCAACAACAAAGGCACGTCGGCCTTGCCTGCTTGATAAATTAAATTTGGCCACAGCTCTGTCTCCATAATAATACCCAGGCGCACATTGATTTTTTTGAAAAACCGCCGCAAGGCCTGCGGTAAATCATAAGGGACATACTGATGCGACACCCGTTGGCCAAAGTGGGTGATCACCTGCTGCGATCCGGTGGGGGTCATCGTCGTTACCAACACGCGCCATTGTTTAGCCAACATGCCCTCAATCAACGGCGTTGCCGCCACCACTTCGCCCAGGGATACCGCATGCAGCCAGACATCTACCTCAGCAGCAACGATTGGACCGAATGAAAAGCGCTCGTGAATCCGTTGGCGATAGGCAGGTAATCGCCGCCCCTTCCAATACAACCGGAGCAATAGGAAGGGCGTTAATAGGTAGAGCAGAATGGTATAGAGGTGACGAGGCATTTTTTATCTCAATAACGGAGGATTGTACCTAATTAAAATCACAGTATATATCAATATTATGGTCAGACGAGTATTCCTGTTAGAATAGCGTGTAAGACTATCAAGGAGTAAAAATGGATTTGCGTCGCTTTTTTGCCAGCCAAAACTGGTGGGGAAAATTGCTTTGTGCATTTTTAGGTTATCTGGTCGCAGGTCCTGTGGGTGCTTTTTTTGGTGTTTTCATTGGGAATTTTTTTGATCGTGGATTGACTGAGCATTTCACCAACCCGCTTTGGCCTTATCATGCTGAACAACGTCACGTTGTAAGGAAAATATTTCTTGAAGCCACCTTCTCGCTCCTTGGGCATATTTCAAAAGCCGATGGCCGTGTATCCCCGCAGGAAATAAATATGGCCAAGACGTTGATGCAACAAATGAACCTCAACCATACGCAAAAAACCGCGGCCCAACATTTTTTTAACGAAGGAAAAAAAGAAAGCTTTAAATTAAGACCAATCGTTGCCTTGCTACAAAAAACAGCTTTTGATAACCCGCGTTTAATCAAATTATTCATTGACACGCAATACCAAACAGCACTTCTGGATGGTTTAACTGAAAAAAAAATACAGATAATCAATCGCATCCTCAACGAGATGCGATGTGCTCCCATTCATGAACAATCGCGGTTTAACGAGCACTTTTATCGTAAGGCCAACCCGGGTGAACCTCGTGCCAAAACGCAAAGCATGCTTGAGAGCGCTTATGCTGTTTTGCAAGTACAACCAGAAGCGACTAAACAAGAGGTTAAACGCGCTTACCGGCGGTTAGTCAGCCAAAATCACCCAGATAAATTAATGGCCCAGGGATTGTCTACAGAGAGAATTAAGCTGGCGAATGAAAAAACGCAGATTATTTGCAAGGCTTATGAACAGATATGTGCCAGTAAAGGGTGGTAAAAGGTTCTACCCAAACCTAACCCCACCCTCATCCAACATGTTCTTAACCCTTTCCGCTAGAATAGCATGAACGAGGGCGGATGGATGAACGGGATCGAAAAACACATACCCTGTGCAGGCATCGACACTCGTACGAGCTTTAACACTTGACACCATCCTTAAAATGGATTTTTCAGATGGCTTATTGACCATTTCTTCATAACATGTATCGGTTGTATTGGTAAAACCAAAGTGGGCAGGTGTATCTAGGATCTCGTCCAGACTGGATCTGACATCAAAATAAAACAGTTGCAAAGACGGGTCTTCACGTCCCATTTCGGCAAGGGTTTCCTTCAATACAGCGTTATGTTTTAAACTCAACGCAGTCAACAGTTCAACCGCGTCAAAGTCTTTCGCAGCTGGTAATTTGCCAAGATCAGGCACATTCATAATCAGGAAATACTTTGCACCCCGTGCAATCAAACGCTGCATATCATGTTTTATGCCTAAAATCACAGCATCGACTGCGCCATCAACATCTTCAGGCGCGCCTAAATAATTATTTGAGCCCATCCAGATGACATATAAACTGAGCCCATCGGCTTTGTCATGATGCGTCAACAAATAGCTGTCTACTTCCCGACGCAGGGTAAACAAGACCTCGTCTTCGTCATCATCAACCTCTTCAGATATCCCTGCCCCACCAAAGGCATAGTCGAGCAAATGAGCCCGACTAGTCTTGGGGTAATACCTATCGGTTACCAGCTCAATCCAAACCGGTCCATTGGAAAAACGACCCTCGAAATAGGGTGGTGACATAGGAAGATCACGCTTCATGTATTCATACAAATTACCGTTATCTGACATGCTATCACCAAAAACAACTATTTTGTCAAGTGGGGCAGCGGATGACTGTACTGAAAAAAATAACGCAAGCACGATAAAAACAATTTTCATAGTCAACCTTAATCATGCCACTCCAAGTGAGGTCAATTTTAATTGCCTGCCGCAGACCCAGGCCTTATTTAGCCCATAAAGTGCATCCTTGTCCATGCCTTTAGGCAGGCGAACCGTAGAATGATCTTCATTAATTTTAAGGCCTGTGATCAAACGGCTTTGTAAGCCGGCTTCATTGGCAATGGCACCCACGATATTGCTAGGCTTTACACCGTGCACACGACCCACATCAATGCGATATAATTCTTGTGAACCAGATGTTGAATCATCGCGTGATGGGCGACGATCACCACTTGAAGATCGTGGGCTATCATGGCGTGGGCTGTTATTAGCGGAATAGGTACGAGCAGGCCTAGATTCACCATTACTGCTAAATCCACTTCTGACACGCGCATCTCTTGCAGGGCTACTAGCGGCTACATGACCTGCAAATTTTTGATCCCAGGGCTTGTCTTTGTTAAGCAATAAAGCCAATGTGGCTGCAACATCAACGGCAGAAACGTCATTGTTTTTCAAATAGCCTTCAATAATATTACGGTAGGAAGGCAAGTTTTCATGATCCATACGTGCCGTAATGTTCGCCATAAAGCGCTGTTGTCTGGCTGTTTGAATCATATAATCGGTAGGCACGGTTACTTTTTCAATGCGTTGACGTGTGTGACGCTCAATCATGGTTAACATACGCGATTCACGCGGCGTTGCGAACAAAATCGTCACACCACTTCGACCTGCGCGCCCAGTACGGCCAACACGATGCACATACGTTTCACAATCATGCGCCATGTCAAAGTTGATCACATGCGTAACCCGTTCAACGTCCAAGCCACGTGCCGCAACGTCGGTTGCAACCAGAATATCAAGCGCACCTGATCTAAATTGCGCAATAATGCGTTCGCGTAAATTCTGGGTGATATCACCATGAATCGCCATGGCACGATGGCCTTGCTTTTGCAGAATTTCAGCCACTTCTTCCGTACTGCTTTTCGTGCGCACGAATACAATAACACCCTGATATTCTTCGACCGCAAGAATACGCAGCAAGGCATCCGGTTTTTGCGGTTGAGATGCAAACAAAAAGCGTTGTTCAGTGCTTTTAACCGTTGCTGTTTCCATGCGAATTTCAACAGACGCCGGGTTATCGAGGTAACGCTGGGCAATTTGGCGAATACGTGATGGCATAGTCGCTGAAAACAAGGCTATTTGTCTTTTTTCAGGCAATTTTGCCAAAATGGTTTCAACGTCTTCGATAAAGCCCATGCGTAACATTTCATCGGCTTCATCCAGCACAAACGTACCCAACGCACTCAGGTCCAGCGTTTTGCGATCGATATGGTCGAGAATACGTCCTGGCGTTCCCACCACGATTTGTGCGCCTTCACGTAATTTCTGTAACTGTGGACGGTAATCCTGGCCACCACACAAAACAGTTACGCGTACATTTTGCATATGCGTGCACAAGGATTCGATGTGTTCAGCCACCTGAATAGCCAATTCGCGTGTAGGGGCTAGAATCAACGCCTGCGGGGTTTTTATAGTGGAGGACAAACGCTGTAAAATAGGCAAGCCAAAGGCGGCTGTTTTACCTGTACCCGTTTGCGCGAGTCCTATCAAGTCGCGCCCTTCTAATAACAAGGGAATGGTTTGTTGTTGAATGGGGGAAGGCGTGACAAAGTTTTTATCAAAAAGCGCTTTCTGTAGCGCATCGATTAAGTTAAGATCTGCAAATGTTGTAGATTTTTCAGTCATAAAATTCCTAAAGAATACACTCAACCCAATAGCAGATTAAGCAATGTAAAATATGGTCAGTATACTAACAGAAAAAGATAGGAAATGCACTCTTTTTATTCTTTGTATTTGTTTTGACGTGCTATTTCAACCGCAACCAGCAGAGGTATTAATGCTTGTTCGTTCATTAGACCTCCCATAAAATAAAAATCATCCTATAATAAAGGAAAGAATATCATGTATTTATCATTATTTATAGGGAGTAATGGCGCCAGGTTAAGGACGTTGTCTTCCCCGCGACGGTGGGGATATATTTTTCTTGTAAAAAAAACTACTATACCGTATAATTTTTGTCTGTTTGACTTGTTGGTTGTAAATAATGCATATAAAGCGAATTTTATTATTACTCAGTCTCTTAAACGTAACTATCACTTTGTTTGCTGCGTCAGAACGTGAGGTCTGGATGGGTTCCTCTGATCTTTTAAAAACATACAATCTCAATACCTCAGTTCAAAGTGCATTACAATCTAATGTTGATAGTGATTCAGAGTATGGTTTGGAGCCTATAATTGAAGAGACCACAAACCCCAAGCACACGAGATATAAGATTACATACCAAGGTATACCCATCTGGGGTCGTCAACTTATTGTGCATAAGCAAACAAAGAATTTCAAACTATCAGGAACACTAGTGTCAGGGATTGAAAAGGACATCAAAGATAAGCATCCTACGCTAAGCCCCGATGATGCTTGCGCTAATATCCTCGCTCAAGAAATAGCACCCATCAAAGCCCGGCAAGCCCAGTTGATTATTTACATCGATGAAAATAAAACAGCCAAACTTGCGTATTTATTAAGCTTCTACAGCGCGTCTGCGGGGAAGGTCGCTTCTTTTCCCCATTATATTATTGATGCCAACTCGGGTCATGTTTTAAAAAAATGGGATGAGATGCATTTTTTAGTTGATGGTGAGGGGCCTGGCGGCAATGCAACGGCGCTACCGTATCGTGCAGGTGCTTTTCAATACGGGAACGCCTTGCCTAATTTGCCTTCGCTAGGGAAATTCCCAATGCAGCGCTGGGGCCTTTGGTGTTATATGGAAACGCCTGATTACCGAGTAATTAGCCTTGAAAATCTGTTTATTAGCGATGAGCGAATTCCTTATGTCTTCCCTATTTATGCATCGGAAGAGATAGATTATCAACTAACGTCCATTTACGGTTATTGCCCTCTATGGTCAGGCACGTACAGCAATCAAAATGACAATGGATTTTCCCCGGTGAATGAGACGTATTCACCAGTAAATGATGCTATGTATTTTGTGAATGCGACCCTTGCCATGTATAAATCGTATGGCATTCAGCATCCTTTGGGTGAAAAAGATCTCCCGATCAGAGTATTTACTCATATTAGCGGATTTGATAATGCATTTTCTTTACCCACTGTTTACACGACTAACAATGATGGCTCTAAACGCATTAAGGCGCATCAACAAATTGTTTTAAGTAATGGACATATTCAGTTTACAGCATTCACGCAATCAGTGATTGCACACGAGTTGTCTCATAATTTTACAGGATTAAATTCAGCTTTAGTCTATTCAGAACAATCAGGTGGCATTAACGAGGCATTCTCCGACATGGCGGCTATTGCCCTTATGGACCATGTTCGTAGTGAATATGCCTTTTATTGGGATGGTGAGGATTGGGCAATTGGACGTGAAGTAACAAAAGATGGAAAGCCCATGCGTTATATGGAGCATCCGTCGCTAGACGGTCGGTCTATTGAGCATGCGAGCAATTACAAACCTAAACTTAATGTCCATCTTTCAAGCGGCGTTTTCAATCGGGCATTTTATCTTTTGGCGCATCAAGCCAACTGGTCGATTCATAAAGCATTTCAGGTGATGATTGATGCAAACAAAAACTACTGGACGCCCTATACGACATTTGATAACGCGGCCTGCGGTGTCATTCAAGCAGCAAAAGACCGTCAATTCGACGAAGAATCAGTGATGGATTCGTTTAAACAAGTTGGCGTAGCGTGTCCATTGGTTGTTTGAACATGACTGGAAGCATGGCATGGCTCAAATCCAGTGAACATATTAATCAGCAATTATTGGTGAACAAAACGTAACTGAATTGAGAAAAAAAATGAACAATGATGAAGCGGGAAAAATATTACGAGAACTTGATGAATCTATGGACACTCAAGAAAACCGCCAGGCCTTAGTAGCATGCGGCGCGTATGCAGACGTTGTGGCTGACGGCCTTAGTGCATTGAAAGACGCCAAAATCCTTAACCAGGCTAACCGCAGCGCCCTAGTAGCGGCCGTTGAGCATGCATACGCTGTGGTTCTCGGCCTTATGACATTGAACGTCGCAGAAATGCTTGACCAACTCAACTTTAACGTGCTAGTAGCATGCGGCGCGCATGCAGACGATGTGGCTCGCGGCCTTTGGGCATTGAACGTCGCAGAAATGCTTGACCAACCCAACCGTGAAGCTCTAGTAGCTACTAGAGAGCACGCAGGCGCTGTGGCTTACGGCCTTATGGCATTGAACGTCCTAGGAATCCTTGATCTAGCCAATTTTAACGCCCTAGTAGCTACCAAAGAGAATGTAGTGGCTCTGACTGACGGCATTAGGGCGTTATGGGACGTACAAATTTTTAGCCGACTCAATTTTAACACCCTAGTAGCTGCTGGTGTGCATGCATTCGCCGTGGCTGGGGATATTATTTCATCAAATAATTCAGGGATTGTAGTTCCTGGTATTGGAGAAATGCTTGCAGGAACAGGGTTGTTTGCTACAAGAGCCTATAGAACTAATGAGCCTGAGGGTCTAATTGCGTCAAGGCTGGGTCATACGTCATGAACGATAGTTACAGGCCGCTGTTCCCCAAAGCCAACAACGCAATAACCTCGTCATCAGAAGTCTGAGAGAAATCTTCATACCATAAGCCGACCGCATAAAAGTTAACCGGTTGGAGTGGACAAATCAGTGTATCAGCCAGGGATGCCATCGCCTCGCACGTAGCCATCGCTGCAACGGGTACGGCAATAATGATGCGAGCAGGCTTGTGCTTGCGCAGCGCACTGATTGCAGCCTGCATGGTAGACCCTGTTGCAATGCCATCATCAACGAGAATAATTGTTTTACCTGAGAGATCTGGAAAAGGTCGATTTCCTCGGTATACATGCTCACGTCGCGCCAATTCCTCCAATTCAGATTGAATAACCGACTCAACGGATGATTTTTTTAGCTGAAGATCATGCACCAGCGACTCATTGATAACAGCCGTTCCGCCAGAAGCAATAGCTCCCATGGCAAGTTCTTCATGCCCAGGAACACCTAATTTACGCACAATAAAAACATCAAGAGGAATGGAAAGTGCAGTTGCAATTTCATACGCAACAGGAACGCCACCGCGCGGCAAGGCCAATGCAATCACATTGGACTGATTGGCATAATCTTTAAGAAGATTCGCAAGAATTCTACCTGCTTGTGGTCGGTCAATGAATTTGTCCATGGGTTACCTTTAAAAATGATGGATTGCTTAAATTATAGTATAGGTAAATCCAAATTAATCTTCATATCCCAAGAAAATTCAGGGCTGTTAATTGCTATTGTGTATTCCAAAAAATGTGCTATATTTTAAGTAAGGCTAGGTTTAGGGCTTTTATTGCACTAACAGCAATAAAGTAATAAATAACTACCAGAAGAGGAATAAATAATGACATTAACTACAGTTATAAATAACCGCTTAATGGGCAATCATCAGCCTGGAAAGTTTTTCGATGGTTCTAAAGGAGAACTACCTGACATTAATAATTTATTGGCAGGTTATGGGCGCCTTCTGAGAAGCATTGGAGATAAGCAACCGAACATTAACGCAGTAAAAGACTTTTTCGAGATAGTTAATAAATCACTTGATTCTATAATAGGTGAAATAAACTGGGATAATCCAGCGCCAGGGAAAAGCATGGAAGAAAGGGCAGCTATAATAGCAGATATTAAACATTCCATGGTCTTTAAACTTAATGACGTACTTTATGCAACCCATTCAGATGCAATGTCAGATCAAATGAATGAGAGGGATAAATTAAATAGCCAATCCCCAATCTTAATACATTTAGCTAGAAAATTTTTTGTAGAAACTAATGTCGATTTAAGTAGCAGTATGAAAGAATTTTATGAGCGTAAGTATCAGGGGGTCTTGGACTATTCGTCAAGCCGCCTCGAAACTCTCAAAATAGCTAACAATACAGAAATTTCAAATCAAAAAGAACTCGCAGAAGTAATGGAACTTGATTCAAAGGTAAATTTCAACGCCTTACCTAAAACATATAAAGAGAAACTATTATCAGCTTTGTGGAAACAGTATTTATCGGCCCCTGCAGGCAAACACTATTTATCGACCCCTGCCGGCAAAAAGTATTTATCAGTAACATCCAAGAAAAATCTTTACCCCATTTCTCTAGTTGATTTTGATGATACAGCTATAAGTGAACTTAGTAAGGTGAAAACGGCCACCGTAGAATCAATGGCCGACACCATGACAGATAGGCCTAATTTTAATCAGAATGAAATTGATTGGATGAAGGGAACGTTTATATCTAAGGTGGATATTGGAGCGGATCATCATGATAAAGATAGTATTGAATTGCCGTATTTTGAACTACGAACTAAGGATACCACTGAAGTAGGGTTAAAAGTATCCGCTAGAGCACCAACTAATATGGAGTTTAGAGGTGATTTATTGCGGGAGATATTTATAAATGTGCAATCTGGTAAGCCGAAAACAGTATATGATGCATTCCAAGAGCATATTAGGCACATACAACATAATGGTAATTTGAAAATGCTGATCAATGTTCTTACGAATGGAGTTTTAGCAGGAAAACCTAAGGGATTTTTATCAGACTTTGATGCTAAAACCACAGTTTATGAAGCAGTCAGAGTTCAGGTTTCAGAACGCCTCTCAAAATTTTTTGAACAATACAGCGAGGCTCTTGCTACTTATCCTGATTTATTAATTGAAAATGTAGTTGTAAATGGCGAATTAACACCAAAATTAACACCAAAAGGTAAAGAACAGTGTGAAGCTATACTAATGGAAATCAACGCCCTACATCCTCTTCCAGACGATTTGGTAATTTTTTTAAATGCAAACCGTGAATTCGAGCAAAAGTTGGCTACCCTATCGGAACAAATTAGCAGTGGGAACCCTTTTAAACCTGACTCAGAAGAGCATAAAGCACTAAAGACTTTACACGAATCTTTAGATAAAGCACATAGGCATCTGAAGTATGCTGATCCAGTAAGCTTACCTAATAACGGTGGGAGTCGAATATACGAGTTTGGTGATTTCAGAACTGAATGTGAAAAAGCCTTTCTGGTAGCCGAAGAGTCAGCTTTGAAACATCATCGTGGTTGGTTGGATAATATTCTTAAGCCTATTATAGCGTGTGTGTTGATAGTTTGCACATTAGGTGCAGCCCTTGTATTTGAGTCTGTGGAAAAGACTGTAAGAGCGCTTATTATGAGTACTACCGACGCTATGAAAACAGTAACTGCTTTCAAGAGAACATTGCGAGATATTAAAAGTACTCCGGCCGAACCCGGTGTCGCTGACGCTGGTGTTGTCGTCGATGGCTCGTTGCCCACGAAGGGGGTGTTGCCACCAAGCGGGACGGCAGCAGTTTGACTATTATCCTTCATACTGGCTGTAGGTCGCTGTGAGCCGACAGCCACGCCTTGTGGCTATTCCCCAAATCCTTGAGCACATCCATGCGGCCTATGCAATCGAATTAGCAATGTCATAAGCCGCCTGTATCTCGTCCTTGAACCGCTTCAAGAAAAACGTATTCATCATCTGCGGTCACGCCAAAATCAAA
Organism: Legionellaceae bacterium; assembly: GCA_038923045.1. Classification (GTDB taxonomy): domain Bacteria; phylum Pseudomonadota; class Gammaproteobacteria; order Legionellales; family Legionellaceae; genus DDPF01. The sequence continues at coordinate 11,488 of JBCKWE010000028.1, read as the reverse complement.
CATCCCGAATACAATTCCCAATTGCTGCATGAATGCACGAATTTTGTTTTCCAAACCATCCGGCAGCCTGCACGACTCAATCATCAACCGTTCACCAAGCATTGTTCGCATTTTGGCCGCCATAAGATAATCAGCGGAACAGATCACACGCAGCCTATGTTTTTTCTTAATATCTGCTTGAAAAATACCTGGAGATCGATGCATAGATGCATTTATCGCCAGATCACAACCCATGTTCTCTGTAAAACATGGCCTATTAAGCGGTCTATAAATAACCCCGTTGGTCTCGTGCTTTAACAAAAAGAACCGTATCTCCTCCGGATTATTTGAGCACAACGTGGTCGGAATCGTCATCCCACAGTCACTCGCCAGTCTCAACTGCAATAAAAACTTCATTTGCCTATCCGCTCCTTGCTGTTATTCAAAATAGTTCTGAATTACACGTCATTTAGTTCTATTTGTCAATAAATATAATACTATTTGCAGAAGACAACAAATATAAATGAAATTTAGAACTATTTGGTTATAATGTCATTAACGAATCGCAACCATCAGCCCATTATGAAACCGACCACGTTTTCTGAGCGTTTAACTATTTGTCTGGATAAAGAGGGGTTCCCGCCTAAAAATCATGGCCGAATTCAATTATTGGCTGAAATGGTTGGCTTGACCCATCGAGGTGCCAGCAAATGGGTCAATGGACAAAGCGCACCTCCCGCCAGTAAATATGCAGCCCTAGCTCACAAATTAAATGTTAGCGAAAAATGGCTGCAAACAGGTGAAGGCGCTATGCTGGGTAGCATTAATTCCAGACATCTATCAGGTGCGATGGGTTTGCCTCAAGATGTAAATATTTACACTATCGATGGCTTTACTTCAGAAAAAAAGACACCACAAAAAACAATTAACTGTGTTCTGCCATACAAAGGCAGTTTTTTTGGAATAACGTTGGAAACCGAAGCCATGTCGCCCAGATTTCCCAATGGAAGTATTATCATTTTCGATGATATGGCAATCGCGAAGGATGGAGATTTTGTCCTGGTTAAATTCGTAAGCCTTCCTGAGCCCATATTCAGGCAGTTGCTGACCATGGGCTCATCCCGGTATCTTAATGCTCACAACCCTAAATTTGATAGGCTGACACTGACAGATGACAGCATTATTCTTGGAAAGCTGGTTCAGGCTATTTTGTCTTTTGATTAAGCCAGCTAGATCCGGCTCATCTGCCCACAAATGTACCCAATCCGCATGATGTCTTCTTTTGAAAAAAACATATACCGATCAGAAAACAAGATATCTAGCGGACTCATTAAGACGCGATTATTTGTTTCGACATCCAAAACATCCAGCGTTGTAATATTATCTTGTAATACTTTATATTTTTCCAATTGCGTATAGGCCTTACGCATCATGCGTTCAGCCTGCATGTGCCCCATCATAAAAGCGATTCGTCTGGAGGCGGAATTTTCATGATCAAAGGCCTCATTTACATCGTATACAATCACCTGTCCATCCTGCTTAATCGCCTGAATTGTATCTCCCTGAACCCTGATTTCCATGGCCAAATCCTGCGACAAATAAAACAGGTCATTAATACTGTTCACATCAATAGGATGCAAGCCTGAGATAATGTCGGGCATTTTCTTTATTTGGGCAATGGTAACCGGCGGCAGGAGATCGCCGGGCTTGTCGGTAAGGCTGAGTTGTATCGTCTGTTTTTTTTTATAATCAGCCAACGTGGAATGAATCCGATAACGCACACTGCGCAAGTTCCCGCTTTCAACATGATAACGATGGTATAACTCCGCGAATTGTAGAATATACGCTTTAAATGATTGAGGAAGCTTGAATTTCATGTTGTCAGTGTTCCATCATAGATGAAAGTATCATTCTACAGGTTTAAAAATTCCTTGTGAACTGATATTATGCGTCTTCATAAGCCATACTGGCTTTATGCATGCAGACATGGAAAATTAATGAATTCAAGCCCAAGTTTCAAGGTTGTGGTGCCTTTTACAACCATTTATACACTATGCCTTTTCCTTCCGGCAATCGATATGTTGGCAACGTATACCATTAATTTATTTTCGTATCCCATGACAATTGGTGTGCCAGCGTTGATTTTTCCGGCGATTTACCCATTGTCAGACTCTATCACAGAGGTCTATGGTAAAAAAACAGCCTGGTATGTTGTTACGGCTTGCTATGTGCCCGCTGTAACCATCTCGTTTATCAATAATGCCTTGCTTTCAGCGGCTGACAACCATCATTTATATGATTTTTTATTAAGACCATCACTGGCTATAACAATACTGGGCCCTATTGCTTATATTTTAACGTCCTATATCAACGTGAGACTTATTTCCAGGTTAAAAATGAAGATGCGCGGCAAACATTTTGTAATACGAAGCCTCATTTGCTCAGGATTGTCTGGCGCCATCACAAGCCTTATTGTTCTACCCATTATATTTTATGATCATGGATGGGATTACATATCCAGCATTTATATGGGAAGTGTCATTACTAAAATCCTAATCACGATACCATTTGTATGTTTGGCTCGAATTTTAGTCGGCATTTACAGGCTGGTTGAAGGAAAAACAGTGTTGCCATTCAATCCCGATTTCATGTTAGACATTGACAATACTGCCACACCCCCTTAGGATTCATGGAGTTTATATCCGGGAATATATCCAATGACAATTCAGCGTGTTCGCGCACTAGTCTCTGATGATTTTGATGCGGTTAACGCCCTAATCATCAATAAAATTCAAACAAAAACCAGCTTGATTGATGATTTAGCCAATCATATTGTACAGAGCGGCGGAAAACGTTTGCGTCCGTTAATTGTTTTGTTGGCGAGCCGGGCATGCACCTATCAAGGACGTCACCACATTACCCTTGCTGCTATGATTGAGTTTTTTCATACAGCCACGTTACTGCATGATGATGTTATTGATGAATCAACCTTGCGACGTGGGCGTGAAACTGCCAATGAGATATGGGGTAGCAAAGCCAGTATCCTCGTTGGCGATTACCTGTTTACCCAATACATGCAACTCATGATAGATGTCGGTGACTTGAAAATCATGCAATTGCTAACAGATATGGCCAATCAAATTGGTTGTGGCGAACTAAAACAACTCTCCAATCGTCATAATTACGCCCTCACAGTCGACGAATACTTTGATGTCATACGCTCTAAAACATCATTGCTGTTTGCAGCATCCGCAAGTTTGGGCGCACTGGTGGGGAAATCAAGACATGAGATGGAAACAGGTTTATACGATTATGGCTTGCATTTAGGCAATGCGTTTCAGTTAATTGATGATTCACTTGATTATTGCTCCGATGCAAAAACACTGGGGAAAAATGTAGGTGACGATTTAGCCGATGGCAAGGCAACGCTCCCCCTGATCCATGCATTAAAACATGGCACAGAGGCCCAGCAATTAAACATCAAGCAAAGCCTAGCGCTTGGAACACTGGATTATTTGCCACAAGTAATGGAAGCTATCGCTGAAACCAATGCCATAGAGTACACGCGCAACGTTGCAGAAAAAGAGGTGGAGCGCGCTATAGCTGCTTTGCATGCGCTGCCTGAATCAGTGTATAAGGATGCACTAGCTGAATTGGCGCGGTATGCGGTAAAGCGGGATTATTAAGCCCCAACAAAAACCAATCGAGGAGAATATTTTAGCGGCGTTGGATCTTCTTCATCAAAATACGTGTACTCCCATGCGTCTTCACGGAGAATTAGTTCACGCAATAATTTATTATTCAGTTCGTGACCCGATTTATACCCTTCAAAGGCACCAATCAAACTTGAACCCAATAGAGACAAATCACCGATGGCGTCCAATACCTTGTGTTTAACAAACTCGTCTTCAAAACGCAGACCATCTTCATTAAGCACGCGATAGTCATCAACCACCACAGCATTGTCAAGACTACCCCCTTTGGCCAAATCCGCTTCACGCAGTTTTTCATAGTCAGACAAAAAACCAAATGTTCGCGCCCGACAGACTTCTTTTACATACGATGTAACGGAAAAATCAAGCGTTGTACTTTGTGGTTTATCGTTAAAGACTGGATGATCAAAGCCGATGGTAAACGATATTTTGTAACCATTGTGTGGTAGAAACTGGACGTATTTGCCATTATCTTCAATACGAATAGACTTTAAAATACGAATATAACGCTTACGCGCATTTTGCTCACAAATACCGGCCGACTGGATTAAAAAAACAAACGGAGCAGCGCTGCCATCCATGATGGGTATTTCACCCGCATTGACGTCAATATAAGCATTGTCTATGCCCAAACCGGCAAGCGCTGAGAGCAAATGTTCGACAGTGGCTATTTTTGCGCCATTATATTGCAGTGAGGTACATAATCTGGTGTCACAGACATTTTCATATGATGCGGGAACTTCAACGGGCGGATTACAATCGGTCCGAATAAAGACTATTCCGGTATTAGGAGGAGCAGGATTCAATGTGATAAGGACTGGGACGCCCGCATGCAAGGCAACACCTGTCGCCTGGATCGACTTTTTGAGGGTTCGTTGATTTGTCATTCAATACTCATCAGTTAGCGGTCCCGTTTATTCGTGCGCAATTACAGTTCAGGGTATCAATAAATCTGTAATTAGTCTAGCTTTTTGGGTATCCCTTCTCCCGCACGCGGGAAAAGGTGCCCGACAGGGCGGATGAGGGTATTATGCCTCTTCCCTTCTGCGCAAAAATGCAGGGATATCCAGATAATCAACGTCCGGTGTCGCCTCATTACCTTGTTTTTCCGAAGGGGCTGACGGCGCTGAAACCAAGGGTTGCTGTCTTCGCATAACTGCCGGACGATCCAGCTGGTTATAATCAAGGGAACCATCCAAACGTCTGGTCTCTATTAAGCGAGCTTTGGCAGGGGCCTGTTGATGTTGCACTTGACGTTGGCGGATATCACCTAAACCTGTCACAATCACCGTAACGCGCAGTTCGTCTGTCATGTCAGGATCGATAACCGTGCCTACAACCACGGTAGCCTCATCAGAAATGAATTCCTTGACCACGTCACCCACTTCCTCGAACTCACCAATAGACATGTCAGGGCCGGCAGTGATATTAACCAATATACCCCGTGCACCTGAAAAATTCACCTCCTCAAGTAAGGGTGATGCAATGGCTGCTTCAGCAGCCTTACGTGCTCGTTGCTCGCCAGTTGCAGTGCCCGTTCCCATCATGGCCATGCCCATTTCAGACATCACGGTACGCACATCAGCAAAGTCGACATTAATCAGTCCTGGGCGCGTAATCAAATCAGAAATACCTTTCACAGCACCTAACAGTACGTTATTCGCCGCTTTAAACGCATTCAACAAACTGATGTTTTTGCCCAGCACACTCAGTAACTTGTTATTAGGAATGGTAATCAGTGAATCCACATGCTCGGACAAACGACGAATACCTTCGTCAGCAGCCAGCGCACGTTGCTTGCCTTCAAACGAAAAAGGCTTGGTCACAACGGCGACGGTCAAAATCCCCAGCTCTTTTGCAATTTGTGCGAAAACTGGAGCCGCACCCGTTCCTGTGCCACCACCCATGCCTGCCGTTATAAACACCATGTCAGCACCACGTAGAATATCCTTGATATGCTCACGATCTTCTTCAGCCGCCTCGCGCCCTACCTGAGGATTAGCACCAGCGCCCAAGCCTTTTGTCAGCTCATCGCCCAACTGTATCAGCACCTTGGCATTGGAATTTTTAAGTGCTTGCGCATCTGTGTTTGCACAGATAAATTCAACACCATCGATGTTTTCGGCGAGCATATGCTCTACTGCATTACCTCCGCCACCACCGACGCCAACGACCTTGATAACGGCATTTTCCAGCTGGCTTTCCATTAATTCAAACATTAAATACCTCTCGTCGGATGCTTAGAAATTCCCATTAAACCATTTTTTCATTCGTGTCCACATGCCACGACGATCACTTAAAACAGGTACATTATAACCACCTTCGTATTGCTGTTGAAAGCCATGCAACAATAAACCCACGCCTGTTGCTAACGACGGGTTAGACGTTGCTTCAGCCAAACCCGCCATTTGCTGAGCACAGCCGTGTCGAACCGGCATTTCAAAGCACATTTCAGCCAGCTCAATTGCACCATTAACCTTTGATGCACCACCCGTCAATACGACGCCTGCTGCAATCAATTCTTCAAATCCACTGCGATGCAATTCATTGCGAACCAGCGAGAATAACTCCTCATAACGCGCAGATACAACATCAGCTAGCGCCTTGGTCGATACTTTTCGATCGAGGCGTTCGTTAACACTGAGCACTTCAATCATCTGGCTATCACTCGCCAGCTCTGTCATTGCACAGCCATATCTGAGTTTAATCGCTTCAGCTGATTTAGTCGGCGTACGCAGTGCCATGGCAATGTCGTTAGTCACTTGATCGCCTGCAATAGGAATCACAGCCGAATATTGAATGGCGCCTTCAAAGAAAATAGCAATGTCTGTCGTGCCACCACCAATATCCACAAGACACACGCCCAGTTCTTTTTCATCTTCAGTCAGCACAGCATGACTAGATGCCAGCTGCTCTAAAATAATGTCACGGACTTCAAGGCCGCAACGACGCACGCATTTGGTAATATTTTGTGCGGCACTCACCGATCCCGTCACAATATGAACGCGCGCCTCCAGCCGAACGCCTGCCATACCTACCGGTTCACGAATGCTGCCTTGATTGTCAATAATAAATTCTTGCGGCAGGATATGCAAAATTTTCTGACCCGCGGGAATGGCCACCGCTTTTGCTGCATCAATCACACGTTCAACATCGGCTGGTGAAACCTCATTATCGCGAATGGCTACAATCCCGTGTGAATTAAGACTACGAATATGGCTGCCGGCAATGCCTGTGTAAACTGTACGAACTTCACAGCCTGCCATTAATTCGGCTTCTTGTACCGCTCGCTGGATAGCGTTAACGGTCGCCTCAATATCAACAACCACGCCTCGTTTCAAACCTCGAGATGGATGACGACCAATACCGATAAGCTCTATTTTGCCATCGGCTGACACCTCGCCCACCAAGGCGACAACTTTGGATGTACCGATATCCAGAGCCGTGATAATATTTCTTTCTGATTTCTTTGCCATTATCTTCCTGTTTGCTGCTTCCACTGCACTGCCATACCGCGTGCATAACGTAAATCAACACGAGACAACTGTTCTTGATTGTCCGCAAAAACTACTGGCCAAGCTCTCATAAATCGCATCAAGCGTTTTTCAAGATCCCGCTTCCCCAAATGCAACTGTATACCATTCGCCAGTGTCAGTTCCCACGCCTGATTATCTCGCAATTGCAATGCCACCGCGTGCAAACCGTAGGTAGACAACAGTTTACTCAATTTTTCATACATTTGTAAGATGTCTGTTTGCTGTTGTTCCGGCCCGCTTAACCGTGGTAATGCCATGTCGATTTGCGCTACTCCACCATTGAACAGTCGCCCATCGGCTGTCATCAACGATTCATTCCATATTGCAACCGGTTGCTTCTCTACCAGAACTATTTTCATGGTATCAGGCCAAATACGTTCTATTTCAACCTTGTCAGTCCAGTCGAGCGCCGCCAAATCAGCCTGTAATTTTTCCACAGGTAACACAATAAAACTTTTGTTACTATAATCTTCCAGTACTGACTCCAGTTGCTTGCGTGTCACATGCTCAAAACTTGCCACAATTTTTACGGTGTTGACTGGAAACCGCTGTGAATCGGCCAGAAACAGATAAAGCATACGTGCTGATAGCAACAAGGCACACACAACTAACCCTGTTAAAAAAATTGCATAGCGTAATCGTTCTGTATCCATGCTCATGCATTCGTCCGTTACTGATAATTAGTCACTAATTGCTCACGGCAACGCTGGTGCATGCTAGCGATATCAATCAAGCGATTCAACAAAACAGAATAACTTACGCCACTGGCTTGCCAAAGCTTAGGATACATGCTGATTGATGTGAAACCAGGCATTGTATTGATCTCGTTAAAATATATCATACCCCGCTTATCATCAACAAAAAAATCAACTCGCGCAAGTCCTTTGCACTTAAGTGACATAAATATTTCTGCAGCAGCCTCTTGTAACCGGCAAACTAATGCCGCATCAAGGCTTGCTGGAATCAGTAGCTGCGTCTGGCCGCCTTCCAGATACTTCGCTGCGTAGGAATAAAACCCATCGGCATGGTGCACTTGAATTTCACCCGGCACACTCACATGAGGTCGCCTATCCAGCAATATATTTTCAAGCACTGCCAACTCAATTTCACGCCCCTGAATATACTCTTCAACAAGGACCGCTTTATCATAACGCCGTGCATCAGCTACAGCCATAAGCAAATCAGCCATATTATATGCTTTATGAATGCCTACGCTGGAACCCATGGAGCAAGGCTTGACAAATAAAGGCCAACCCAGCTCAATAGCTGCTTGATGACAAAACTGCTCTGTTGCAACCAAGCTTGCATGCCAAGACAACAGCCGATAACGTGCGGCCTGTATACCATTCACACACGCCACACGCCGTGCCATGTCTTTATCCATGGCAATGGCCGAGGACAGAACATCAGAACCTACATAAGCCACGCCTGCCAATTCCAGCAAACCTTGCAGGCAACCATCTTCATGCAGGGGGCCATGAACCACCGGAAAAACCACATCCGCCTCAATTGCCAGCTTACCATTGAGCAATAAACTGTCCAGCGGACGCGAATGTGATGTGATGACTGGCAATGCATTGGGGTATGCCAATAATTCATGGTAATCATTCACATAATAACACCCATCTTTATCAATGCCGACCGGCGTAATGTGATAACATGTCGCATCCAGATTGGCCAGCACAGACGCGGCTGAAATCAGGGAAATTTCATGCTCACTGGATTTTCCACCATAGAGCAGGAGTAGATTAATCATGACGCATCTCCAATGATGTGTACTTCACGAATTAATTCATGACCGGTTTGTTGATATACTGTATTTTGCACGCATTCAATCAACGATTCAATATCATTCGCAGACGCGGTCCCCTCATGATTTATGATAAAATTGGCATGTTTTTCTGAAACGACTGCCCCACCCAGACGCTTTCCTTTTAATCCGCACGATTCAATGAGTCGGGCTGCATAATTTTCCGGAGGATTTCTAAATACAGAACCACAATTATATTCACTAGTAGGTTGAGTAGCCGCTCTGTGTGCCAGTAGTTCTTTAATCAGTTGCAGGGACGTGTCCTTGTCACCAGGCAGCATGCGACAAATAGCTGCAACAAACCACTCATCAGCCAATCCTGCAACATGGCGATAGGCAATATCAAATTCTTCAGGTTTTCGCTTCCGGATTTCGCCTGTCCGTGTCATGGTTTCCACATAGACTACATATTGCCAAGTTTCACCATTAAAACAACCGGCATTCATACGTAACGCACCACCCATTGTGCCTGGAATGCCTGCCCAAAATTCACCCCCAGCAAGATTATTTCGCGCACAAAATCGTGCCATTTTGGCACAGGAAACGCCAGCCTCCACACGCACCAGCCAATCAGTTAACAAACTGATCTCGTTCAGACATCCCTGCGTGAGGATCACCGTGCCTGCAAAACCGTTGTCTTTGATCAGGGAATTGCTGCCCAGCCCTAACCATAATAATGGCGCTGCTTCGGGGCAGTGCTTGAGAAACAAGGCCAAATCGGCAATCCCTAACGGTTTATACATTGACGCAGCTATCCCGCCAACGCGCCACGTTGTGTAATTAGCCAGGCACTCATTAAACAACAGCGTCCCTTGGATAGCCGCGCGATCACGACATCCCTCGTCAGCTAGGTTCATGCTGCGTCTCTCTCGATAGTTGCATCAAATTTGTCGCCATTAGTCCGATACTACCCGCTCCCTGCATGAGGATAACATCTCCATCCACAACCAGTTTATCCAGATAGCCGACAAAATTTTGTTCCGTCACCAAGGTAACATGTCGCGAATGTTTATTAATTTCTCTTGCCAGAACTTCACTGGTTATTCCGGGTATCATCGCCTCGCCTGCTGGATAAATATCGAGTAGCAACAATTCATCAGACATTTTCAACACATCAACAAAGTTAGAAAATAGCGACTGCGTGCGGCTATACCGATGCGGCTGAAACACATGCACCAAACGCTTGTTTGCCCACACAGCACGAAACGCTTCCAACGTCGCCTTAATTTCCTGCGGATGATGCCCGTAGTCATCAACAACCAAGGCTGTACCGTTCGCAAAATGACGCTCACCCAATATTTGAAACCGTCGCCCTACTCCCTGGAAACTCAGTAACGCGCGAACAATGGAGGCATCATCAACACCCAATTCAGTAGCAATTACAATGGAAGCCAACGCATTCAACACATTGTGGCGCCCAGGCCATTTGAACTGAATTGAAAGGGGTGCGTGTGGCGCGGGTCGATGAACGGTAAATTCGCTTAACAACGCTTTTTGCGTCCAATTGTTCGCGCGATAATTTGCGTCTTCATGAAAGCCATAGGTCATTGTTGGACGTTGAATCTCGGGTAAAATACGCACGACTTCTTCATCGTCCATACAAACAACGGCCAAACCATAAAATGGCAAGTGGTGCAAGAATTCAACAAACGTCTCACGTAATTTGTCAAAATTATCATCATAGGTACTCATGTGATCAGCATCAATATTAGTGACAACAGCCATCATGGGCTTTAGAAATAAAAACGAGGCATCGCTTTCATCCGCTTCTGCAACAAAATAGGCTGATTTCCCGAGTTGCGCATTACTGCCGCTGCTCGTTAATTTGCCCCCTATCACAAAACTCGGATCAAGTCCGCCTTCTGCCAGCAAACTGCTGACGAGGCTGGTTGTCGTGGTTTTTCCGTGCGTACCGGCTATGGCGATTCCATAACGAAATCGCATTAACTCTGCGAGCATGGCAGCGCGTGGAAGAACAGGGATCCGCAGTGCGCGGGCCGCAACAATTTCAGGATTATCCGCACTGACAGCCGTAGAGCACACAAGTACGTCAGCACCCGTCATATTTTCCATGCGATGGCCAATATGCACTTGAATACCCAGTGACTGCAACCTTGAAACTACACGATTTTCAACCAAGTCAGACCCAGTAATTCGATAGCCTTCGTTGTGCAATACTTCAGCAATGCCACACATGCCAGCGCCACCAATACCCACAAAATGTATATGTTCTACCCGCCCCATCCTTGGCGATAAAAAATGATCCATACCATCCACACAGTTCCCCTTCTCGACCTCAATATTCATAATAATAACAGTATACTATAGGTAATGATTTACAACCAATTTAAATGGGACAGCCCTGAAAAAGAAGCTGGCTTTGATTTAGAAAATAAATCCATACTGGTATGATCTTTATGATAAATTGATCTAAATGGAATCAGATAAGA
>JBCKWE010000027.1:0-24398 GCA_038923045.1 Legionellaceae bacterium | reverse complement strand
CTTCCTCAAATATGAAACAGAGGCGACAGTCAATCTCTTAGTCTATGCCTGAAGTCGGCGATGTGGTCAATGTTTAGTATGTTCAGCCAGTAGCTGAAAAGCTACCTAATCATTACTTGAATCCCCCTTTTTATTATTAATAATTTCTCTCATTTCATCATGCCATAATTTTCTGAAGAAGCATAATAAATTACTAAAAAAAAGCCCATCACTGACGTGACAGGCTTTTTTAGCTAGAACCGTTACATAAACTTATGCAACGTTACCTAACCATTTCAGACCAATGAACGGACCTTGCAGGCCGAAGTCCATGTCATCGGCATATGCATTTTCATGCACATGGAAGTAGTTAACCCACATCCAACCTGCATCCAGCGTCAAATCACCTTGTGCCATAGCATAAGTGTAAGTCGCACCCAGTTTTGCATCAATGGCTGGAACAACAACCATTTGTGAACCGCTAACGCCTACGGAGTTCCCGATGGCAACCCGTGCAGTCCTGAACGCAGGGATAAAGTTATCTTCATACGTAGCATTGAATGAACGTGTGCCTGCCAGAATCGCAGTAGCGCCATTCGCGTAAATATCCAAACCATTGCCAAAGCCATAAGACATGTCCATACCTAAACGTGGACCGAAGCCATTGTAAGTAGGATTATATGTCGTAGTATTACCGTATGAAACCCCAGTACCTTGTCCCTCAGAACCCCCAATCAAAGTCCCCATGTTTTGATTTACACTGTTTGACAAATGAGCATACTGTGCGCCGCCATGGAAGCGAATGGCTTTGTTATCACCGAAGTCAACGTGTTGGCCAAATTCGAAGTTAACCGCATCCCATCTAGGATCAATACTTGAAGTACCGCCTTGAACTTGCCAGACTTCTGAAATGCCGAGCACGTCTACAAATCCATTGATTGGTTGTTGACCAAATGACATGGATTCGGATTTGCTCAAATGGTACCAGTTGATGTTCAGATCGTTACCGGTGTTGAAATGGTAAGCCCCCTCGATTTGGAAGCCCCAATTGTAATTAGGCTGATGATCAACACCAAGTTTCATATCACCTGAGTCCATTCCACCATCAACACCGACGGAAGGTTGCAAATACAATGCTTTTGCACCGAAAGCCCAGGCTGTTGCCTCACAGGGAACCGTTACGTTCACTGCACTGCAAACAGGACCCATGGTGCCCGCGAATACTGCACTGCTACCTAAAGCTAGAACTGCTACAGCCGTTTTTTTAAGATTCATCATTCTTTTATCTCCACTTTTTATTATTAAACTTCCGTTTTTTTTCATAAAGCCACAACTTGGTGCTGACTTCAGTACGACATTATCGCTCTAATCCGAAAACGTACGTGAGATGATTATCAATCCTCAATTCCCCGTTGTCAACTACATATCGTTAAATTCGCGTTCAAGCTTTTGTTAACGAATGTGGCTCACGATTCAGACCGTTCCTCTATCATTATTACAAATTGATCGCCTGTCAACTGTTTTTTATTAAAAGATGTTGGAAAAATAAAATATGGCAGATTAATTATCTATGGTGGTTGTTTTACGGACGTATAAATCACGATCCTTATCACTAAAACATGTTATCCTATGGCTTTCTGGCAATGCCTAGGAGTATTCGTGATCCCACTTGATTGCCTGTTCACCCAACAAATCAAGCACCGTTTTCGTGGGTTTCTACCCGTTGTTGTCGATGTGGAGACCGGCGGCGTTGATCCGGAACGAAGTGCCTTGTTGGAAATGTGTGTGGTATTGATGGATATCAATGAAGAGGGGCTTATTACGCCCGCATCGAGTTTTTCAGAGCATGTTTTGCCGTTTGAAAATAGCGAGCTTGATCCGGCGTCCCTTGCCTTTAATCATATTGATCCCTGGCAGCCGTTACGGTTTGCTGTGGATGAAAAAGAAGCCCTGAAACGGTTGTTTGCACCCATTAATCAAGCATTAAAGCAAAGTCGCTGCCAACGTGCTGTGTTGGTGGGGCATAATGCTTGGTTTGATTTATTGTTTGTGAAAGCTGCGGCCAAACGCACGGGCATAAAATCACCCTTTCACGCGTTCACCTGTTTTGATACAGCCACCTTGGCCGGCTTGATGTATGGGCAAACCGTGTTGGTAAAAGCGATGAAAGCCGCGGGCATTCCTTTTGATCTGAAGGAGGCACATTCGGCGATTTATGATGCGGAGAAAACCGCGGAATTGTTTTGCAAGATAGTCAATGGCTGGAAGGGTATGCATCCTTATCCGAGAGCCGTCGTCCAGAGCGAAGCGAAGGATCCTCCGTAAGTCAGGAGATCCTTCGCTTCGCTCTGGACGACGGCTCTCGGATCAGGACGATGCAGGTATTACAATGATTCTGAATACTCGGCAAGGTATTCCGCCACACCTTGTGGGCTGGCCTTCATGCCGACTCGACCTTTTTTCCAACCGGCAGGACACACTTCACCGTGCTCATCAGCGAATTGCACTGCATCCACTAGGCGCAATAACTCATCAATGTCACGCCCAATCGGCAGATCGTTTACCATTTGGGCTCGCACAACACCGTCTCTATCAATAATAAAGGCTGCACGCAGAGCAACTCCCACGGCGGGATGCTCAACACCGTAAGCTTGGCATACTGCATGCGTCATGTCAGCCGCCATGGTGAATGTCACAGGACCAATCCCACCTTGATTGATCGGTGTGTTTCGATAAGCATTGTGTGTAAAATGCGAATCAATTGATATCGCAATCACCTTGACGCCACGGCTTGTAAAATCGTCCATGCGATGATCCAAAGCAATTAGCTCGGAAGGACACACAAACGTAAAATCAAGCGGGTAGAAAAATACCACCGCATACTTGCCTTTTGTATCTTCACACAAATTAAATTTAGCCACAATTTCACCCGTTCCCAATACCGCAGGGACTGTAAAATCAGGCGCTTTACGTCCAACTAAAACACTCATTTTTTTCTCCGTTATTAAAATTTAGACCGCAACTGCTTTCCGTAATATATGCTCTAGTTCGCCTTCTTCATACATCTCGGCAATTATATCAGAGCCACCAATTAATTCACCCTTCACATACAATTGCGGAAACGTGGGCCAATCCGCATATTGCGGCAACGTTTGGCGAATATCCGGGTTTGCCAGAATATCAACGTATGCAAAATCCACACCACAGGCATCAATGCATTGAACTGCGCGTGCAGAAAATCCACATTGCGGCGCTTTTGGATTGCCCTTCATGTACAAAAGGATAGTATTATCAGTGAGTTGTTTCTTGATTTTTTCGATTGTATCCACGCCTGCACCCATATAATAAGTAACAAATTTCATTATGGCGAAAATCAGACCATATTGCAACTGATATACTTCGCGATTGCAACTGTTTTTTAACCTGATACACTAGCAAGTCTATTTTCGCCATTTTTGCGAACATTAACCTACGGAGCCACGCATGACCTTCACATTACCCAAACTACCCTATGCACTGGACGCACTCGTCCCCTATATCTCCCAGGAAACACTAGAGTACCACTATGGAAAACATCACCAGGCCTACGTTACCAATTTGAATAAACTGGTGGCCGACAGTGACTTTGCAACCATGTCGCTTGAAGACGTGATCAGGAGGTCAGCGGGTGGCATTTTCAACAACGCTGCCCAAGTCTGGAATCATACGTTTTACTGGCACTGCCTGAGCCCGAATGGCGGCGGTGAACCAACAGGCAAATTGG
The DNA here is from genome assembly GCA_038923045.1 of Legionellaceae bacterium. Taxonomy (GTDB): domain Bacteria; phylum Pseudomonadota; class Gammaproteobacteria; order Legionellales; family Legionellaceae; genus DDPF01. The sequence continues at coordinate 20,656 of JBCKWE010000027.1, read as the reverse complement.
CCGATTCCATCAACCAGGCTTTTGGTTCCTTTACTGCATTTCAGGAACAATTTACGCAAACCGCCATCACCACGTTCGGATCTGGCTGGGCGTGGTTAGTGCAGGATAAACAAGGGCACTTAAGAATAAGCAGCACCAGCAATGCCGGCACACCCATGACGGAAGGATTAACCGCCCTCATGACTTGCGATGTCTGGGAACATGCCTATTATATTGATTACCGTAATGCGCGCCCTAACTACCTGACCGCATTCTGGAATCTGGTAAACTGGGATTTTGTGGCTAGCAATTTTCACAAGGAATAAAGATGCCCTTGCTAACCCCCTACTACCCCTTGCCCGTGATGATTACTCACGGCCTGGGCGTAATGAACTGATTATTTTATAGGTGACCTACATGTCTGGAATTACCCCTCGTGTTGATATTGCATTCAAGAAAATATTTGGTGTTGAAGAGAACAAGGATTTGCTGATTTCGCTGATTAATTCCATAGTCTCTGAAGAGGACCAAGTGTCCGACGTCACCTTGCTGAACCCCTATAACCCAAAAAATTTCAGAAATGATAAATTATCCATTCTGGATATTAAGGCCAAGGGTGCAGACGACAAACGATTTAATATTGAAATCCAAATTAGCAATGAAGCCGATTATGATAAAAGAGCTCTGTATTACTGGGCCAAATTGTACACAGAGCAGTTAAAAGAATCTGAGGATTATGGCAACCTGTCAAAAGCCATTGGCATTCACATTCTTAACTTCACGAGCATTCCCGAATCGAATAAATACCATAATGTGTTTCATATTGTTGAAAAAGAGAATGGGCTAAAATATTTTAAGGATTTGGAATTACATACCATCGAGCTCAAGAAATTTACTGACAGTGTTAGCAATGAGATGTCGGACTTGATAGCCAAAGTTAAGACGTCCCTTGACATCTGGGTGGCCTTTTTAACTAGGCACAGCATACTGGACAAAGATAGTCTGTCAGGATACTTAAATAATACTGGACTTATAAAAGCGCTCAATGTACTTGAAGTCATGAATTTCAATGAGGCAGAACGAGAAGATTATGAAGACCATCTTAAATGGCTTCGTATTCAAACCAATACATTGAAGAAATATGAACAACAGGGTTGGGTGGAAGGTAGGGACTTAGGCAAGGCCGAGGGCCGAGTGGAGGGCCGAGTGGAGGGCCTAGCGGAGGGCAAGATAGAAGTAACAGTGGCCATAAAACATATCGCCATCAACATGCTGAATGCCAATGAATCCATAAAAAAAGTATGTCTGTTTACAGGGTTGTCTCAGGTTGCTGTTATTAAGCTGAAAGATGAGCTGGACCTATAAAGAATACCTCAATCACCAGTTATTTTACGCACAGGTTGGGCCAAGGACCAGCTAGGCGTATTTTCGCTGACGCACCACCTCATACAAACACACCCCGGTGGCAACTGACACATTCAAGCTGGTCACAGTACCCAGCATGGGCAATGAAAACACGCCATCGCACTGATCGCGCGTTAAACGCCGCATGCCTGAGCCTTCAGCGCCCAAAACCAGCGCAATAGACGATTTGTAATCCAGTTTATACACCAAGTCTTCAGCCTCTCCCGCCGCACCGTAAATCCACACGCCTTGTTGCTTGATTATTTCCATTGCGCGCGCAAGGTTGGTTACACGCACCACCGGCATGGACTCAGCCGCACCACACGCGACTTTACTCACTACCGGTGTGATGCTTGCGTTTTTATCTTTAGGAATAATGACAAAATCAACGCCAGCCGCATCGGCGCTGCGTAAGCACGCGCCTAAATTATGAGGGTCTGTCACGCCATCAAGAATAAGAATCAGGCAGGGCTGTTTACTGGATTCCAGTAAAAGACAAAGATCAGTTTCCACATACTCAGGTAATGAGGCCGCCACGGCCACAACACCCTGATGGGTAAACTCTGAAAACCGTTGATTCATCCTAAGTGCTGAAAGACGCTCCACGGGGATATTGGCCTTTTCTGCCAACACCACTAAATCCTGCACACGTTTGTCGATTCTGTCTTGTGTAAGGTAGAGAACTTTGGTCACACGGTGGCGATTATTGAGGAGTGCTGCAACCGCATGCACCCCATAAACATATTGATCAGACATCCATGTCCTCTTCTTCAGCGAGCACAAAGTCAATTTTACGTTCATCCAGATCAACGCGCGCAACTAGGATTGTTATGTTGTCGCCTAAACGGTAGACGGTACCGCCACGCTCACCAACCAAGCGGTGCTTGGCCGCATCAAACGTATAATAATCATTTTTAAGCGAGGTGACATGCACCAAGCCTTCCACGTAAATTTCATCCAGTTCAACAAAAATACCAAACCCTGTGACGGCGGAAATCGTTCCGCGAAACACCTGTCCCAATTTGTCTTGCATGTATTCACACTTCAACCAAGACACCACCTCACGTGTAGCTTCATCTGCGCGCCGTTCGGTTGAAGAGCAGTGCTTGCCCAAACGGCTCATGTCTTCTTCGCTATAGACGAACGTTTCGACCGGATTATGGTCAAGTATGTGACCTACAGCCCGGTGAATAAGAAGATCCGGGTAGCGGCGTATGGGGGAGGTGAAATGCGTGTATGCAGAATAAGCCAGACCAAAATGCCCGTCATTCGCTTGGATATATTGCGCCTGTTTTAACGAACGCAACATCACGGTTTCGATTAAATGCTTTTCTGGCCGTTCGCCAATGGATGCCAGCGTGCGCTGAAATTCTTTTGGCGTTGGTTTTTTTCCACCGCCGAGTTGCAAACCCAATTCGCCCAGAAACTGTCTCAAGGCAATCACCTTGTCTTCTTCAGGCGCTGAATGTACACGATAAAGGGTAGGTATTCTTGCTTTTTCGAGAAAGCGAGCCGTTGCCACGTTCGCCATCAACATGCACTCTTCTATCAAACGATGCGCATCGTTACGAATGACTGGCACAATGCATTTTATTTTCTTGTTTTCATCAAAATCAATTCGCGTTTCCGTGGTATCAAAATCCATAGCCCCTCGGGCTTTTCGGGTTTTAAGCAGGATAGTGTATAAATTATGCAGCGATTTCAGCATCGGAAATATTTTTTCAGGCAAACCGTCGGCATGTCCGGCAAGCAAGTAGTCACTCACTTGGGTGTAGGTCAACCGCGCTTGCGAGTGCATTACGGCGCGATAAAAGTTTGAACGCGTCAGTTTTCCCTCATCAGAAATTGCCATTTCAACCACCATGCACAAGCGATCAACATGTGGATTGAGCGAGCAAATCCCATTTGACAGGGCTTCAGGCAACATGGGCACAACCTTACCAGGAAAATAGACGGAATTGCCGCGACGTGATGCCTCGCTATCCAATGGCGAACCCACCGGCACGTAATGGCTCACATCAGCAATGGCAACATAGAGTTGGTAGCCGCCATTGGGTTTTGGATAACAATACACGGCATCATCAAAATCTTTGGCATCCTCGCCGTCAATTGTAACAAAAGGCAATTCACGTACATCGGTACGCTCTGCCAACTGGTCAGGCTCAACACGTTGTGGGATTTTGCTCACAGCCGCGGCAATATCATCCGGCCATTTTGAAGGCAAACCATGCGCAAGAATAGACACTTCAATCTCCATGCCGGGTGCCATGTGCTCACCCAGAATATGGATAACCTTGCCTATCGCTTGTGTACGTTTACTGGGGAAAGCCAGTAATTCAACCAACACAATCTGGCCATTTGTAGCATTCAGCGTCGATTCAGGTGGAATGGAAATATCCTGCGTCAGACGCTTGCTATCAGGCACGACGAAACTAACGCCGTGTTCAGAAAAAAATCGACCGACAACACTGGCATGGGCATGTTCAACCACTTCATGAACAATGCCTTCAGGCCGACCACGACGATCCTGGCCTGCTTGATAAGCGAGCACCACATCACCATGCATGGCAGAACGCATTTCCTTGGCTGACAAGACCATGTCGGGGCTGCCATCATCAGGGATAAAAAATCCAAAACCATCCGGATGCGCCTGAATCGTGCCGCGTTGTAAATTAAGACGCGCTAACAGGCAAAATCGCCCGCGTCGATCCTGCATCAACTGACCATCACGCAACATGGCACGCAGGCGAAAACCTACCGCTTCCTGTTTGCTTGTCTCTTCCACGCATAAGCTATCGATTAACTGATTGCGTGACATAGGACGGCCATATTCCTTAAGCTGCTGCATAATCAGCTCACGGCTAGGAACAGGTTCAGCGTAGTTCTCGCTTTCTCTTTTATAAAACGGGTCGATTATTTTCTTTTTACTCATTCTTTTTACTCACAGTGCTTCTAGTGTTTTACTTTTATAGGTACACCATACACGAACATTGCAAAATGGTCAAAGGAACGCCAATGCAGGGCTAAACGACAGGGTGTTTTTGCAGCTTTTGCTCGCGACGTCGAACAATAATATCTGCTACATCGCCACCAATATGCGTCTCACCGCGAGCTTTCGCCAGTTGGTTTTGTTTTTCCCGCTCAACGTAGCGTTGCGTTTGCAGGGCTGTTTGTTGATGAAAACAATGATGACAACTGATGCCCTGCACATAGGCTGGATGGCGCATTGCTTCTTCAGTTATTGGAAATCGGCAGGCGTGGCATTGCACATAGCGTCCTTTTTCCAGCGCATGATTAACGCTTATACGCTCATCGAAGACGAAACATTCGCCCTCCCATAGCGATTCATTTTGCGGGACTTCCTCCAAATACTTCAGAATACCACCCTCAAGGTGATACACCTCATTGAAGCCTAATTCTTTCAAATAAGCCGTTGATTTTTCACAACGTATTCCTCCCGTACAAAACATGGCGACTTTCTTGTTTTTTTGTGGGTCCAAATGCTGTTTCACAAATTGCGGAAACTCTCTAAACGTTGTGGTTCTAGGATTTATCGCTCGTTTAAAGGTGCCGATTTGAAATTCATAATCATTACGCGTATCAATTACAGTCACATCTTCTGCCGCAATTAACTGATTCCAGTCTCGGGGCTTTACATAAGTACCGACGATTTGTTTTGGGTCAATACCCTCAACGCCCATGGTTACAATTTCTTTTTTTAATTTAACCTTGGCGCGATTAAATGGCACGACCTGGTGGAATGATTCCTTATGGACAATGTTCTCAAGGCCCGGTTGATCGTTAAACCATGCAAAGAGTGCATCAATAGCCTGTGCACTGCCCGCCACCGTGCCATTAATCCCCTCTTTCGCCAACAATATTGTGCCGCGGATCCCAAGATGTTGCATGAGACGCCGCAACGGATCCTTCAGTTCTCTAAATTGCTCACAAGTCACAAATTTATAAAATGCCGCAACCACCACTTGAGTCATCATTCATTCCATCAAAAAAATTAGCTAAGTATGTACTATTTTTGTCTGAAAATCAATTTGAGTGCTGCCATTCATCAGCAATTCTGTTCACCCAGAATTTCTGGCCATTCATGTCAGGCCTTGCTAACCGCGCTCCAGTGAACTATATTTAAATAATCTCACCTAAAATTAATTAGATAGCAATGGCAAAAATAGCGCTTTATTTAGCTGGCGGTGGCGCACGAGGTGCCTATCAAGCCGGTGTATTGAAAGCGGTGAGCCATATATTACAAGACAAAGCCCTGCCTTTTTCTGTGATTAGTGGCGTCAGTGTAGGCAGCATCAATGCCGGTATCCTTGCTCAGCATGCCGATGATTTTCCCGTAGGCGTTGAAAAGCTGGAGTCGTTATGGCGTGATATCCATTGTAATCAAATTTTCAGTTCAAGTAATTATGAATTAAGTAAATCGGTCGTGCGAAATTTAAGCCACGTCATCTTCAAACAACGCCACTGCGGGCGGTTACTAGACACAGCACCTCTACACCAATTGATCAACGAAAACATCGATTTTGAATCTATCCGAACCCACATTGACGACGGTTTATTGCAGTGTCTGGAAGTCATTAGTCATTGCTATGAAACCCAGCAAACTATTTCCTTTTGCCAACACAACCAACCTGATGTTGAGGATTGGCATTATCCGCGCCATATTAGTCAACACACAGAAATAAGCATGAAACACATCCTTGCCTCCAGCGCCCTGCCTCTGTTTTTTCCAGCCGTTACCATCGACGGATTGCATTATGGTGATGGCAGTATGGGACTTATTTCACCACTGCGCGGCGCCATACGCCTCAATGTTGATAAAATCATGGTTTTGGGTACCCGCCAGTTACCCGCCTTAACAGAGCCCGAAAAATTGCGTAACCGTGACATTGGTTTTGCTCATATTTTGGGCAACATGCTTAACGGGTTGTTTCTTGATAACCTTGACCGAGATATTGAAACCGTGAATCGCATGAATGATATTGCCCGCCTACTGTCCATGTGGAAAAAACGTCACGCCCCGTGGCGACCCATTCAAACCATGCACCTTCGTCCCAGTCTGGATGTGTCTAAAATTGCACAGGAAAAGTATCTATCCATGCCAGCATTGTTGCGTTTTCTGCTCAATGCATTAGGCGCCAAAAGCCATTCAGGCGATTTATTGAGTTTTTTATTATTTGAACATGAGTTTACATCTGAATTACTCGACTTAGGCTATGACGACACGATAGCAAATTCAGCCGCGGTTAGCGCGTTTTTTAAATAAGGCTGTTATGCGCCAGTTAACGATTATTGATCAACTTCTCTGCCAGGTAGACACCGCGTTGCGTACGTTAATACCACCAGAACATCGCGCAAGCGCTCGAATTAATCCCGGGAACGCGGCAACGTCCGTCCCAATGAACCAAGATGAAACACGCCACATTGCAGGCTTGATGCGGGTAAATCATGCGGGTGAGGTCTGCGCTCAGGCGCTTTATCAAGGTCAAGCATTAACCGCTCAACTGACCACGGTGAAAGCACAAATGATGGAAGCGGCCGCAGAAGAAATTGATCATCTGGCCTGGTGTGAACAACGTTTACGTGAATTGGATAGCGAGCCAAGCAAGCTCAATGCCTTGTGGTACACCGGCTCATTTATACTGGGCGCGTTGGCAGGTGTTGCAGGCGATCGCTGGAGCCTTGGTTTTGTTGCTGAAACCGAGCGCCAGGTTGCAGCTCATTTAAAACAGCATTTAGATAAAATTCCCACTCACGACATGAAAACGCGAGACATTTTAACCCAGATGTATGCGGATGAAGCGCACCATGCCGAGACGGCTCAGATTGCCGGCGCGGCTGATTTGCCAGGTTTTGTTAAACAGGCAATGACATGTGTTTCGAAATTAATGACGTGGAGCAGTTATTACCTATAAAGGAGCTTGCCAAAATGGATCAACACACGCTCTTTATTCTGTGCGTTATCATGCTAGCTTATATTTTTGATTTTACCAATGGGGTGCATGACGCCGCCAACTCCATTGCGACGATCGTCACAACAGGCGTTTTAACCCCTCGCCAGGCCGTACTTTGGGCCGCATTTTTTAATTTCATCGCGTTCATGTTTTTCAATTTGATGGTCGCTAAAACCATTGGCAATGGATTGATTGATCTCGGCGTTATTGACGTCAAACTTATTTTTTCAGCTCTGACAGGGGCTATTTTCTGGAATCTTGCTACCTGGTTTTTTGGGCTGCCATCAAGCTCATCACATGCCCTCATTGGTGGGTTGGCCGGTGCTGCCGTTCTTCGGGGTGGATTTGGCACGCTCCAGTTGGCAGGATTTATCAAGGTTGCTATTGGCATGTGCCTTTCACCTGTGGTTGGCATAGTAGCCGGTCTGGCATTGGCTTGGGTTTTCACCCGACTTTTTCGTAACATGTCTGAACAGCGCTCAACTAATCTATTCAAATGCCTACAATTGGGATCGTCTGCATTATTAAGCCTGACCCATGGCGGCAATGATGCACAAAAAACCATGGGTGTGATTGCTGTGTTACTTTTTTCTTCAGGATGGTTAGGCAACTCTTTTCATGTGCCGTTTTGGATCGTGATATCCTGCCACGCCATGATTGCTCTGGGAACGTTATGCGGTGGATGGCGCATTGTTCGCACGATGGGCACCAAAATCACCACGCTCAACACCTTGCGTGGGTGTGCCGCAGAAACCGGTGCGGCAGCCATTATTTATGCCGCCACGGATTGCGGCATACCGGTGTCCACCACACAAATAGTAACGGGTTCCATCGCCGGCGTTGGGCTGCTAAAGGGCCTAGGCGGCACCCATTGGCCCATGCTACGCATCATTCTATTATCATGGTTATTCACCATGCCTGCGGCGGGCCTTATTGCAGGCCTCGTCGACCTCTCTATTCGCTAGGGCGAGTATCTCAACTAGGGCTGCGTCCGGTCTTTCTGATATCTCGCGTCAGCTATGAGCGCCTTGCTTTGATTTTCTTGTAACAGCTGATCATTCAATTCCTTTTGCCACAGAGCTCCAGCTTGGTGTTTGTAGCGTTCCAGACGTGCTACCAAGCGACCTAAATGTTGTGCTAGCATCGGTAACTTGCTTGGGCCAAAGACCAGAAGTGTGACCAGCGTGGTCAGGAGCAGCTGCCCTGTGCTCATGGTGTTTTATCATCTGTTGTTTTATCATCTGCTCCGTCATCATGTAACGCGCGTTTGAAATGTTTAATCGCGCCCCCAAGATCCGTGCCGATATTTTTTAGTTTATTGGTGCCAAATAACGCAATGACTATGAGTAAAATCAGTACTAACGACATTGGGCTGATACCACTTAATCCCATGTTAATTTCTCCGGTTGATAATAGCTAAAAATCCACCTGCAAGGGCTACGCCGAGTGCAATGACGGTCAGTTCCTTATTTTCAATGTGATTAAAATAGCTGAGTTCGCCAAACACGAGTCCTGCGAAAAATACGCCAGCACCAAAGCCTTTATACCATGTGTTTGGTGTGGTTTGTGGGATCGTTTGTGCCGCCAGTGTTTCCAATGCATGCGTTTTCTGTTCCTTGCTTAATAATAACAGATCGTTTATTAATCGAGGCATGTGAGGTAATTGTTCTACAAAAAAAGGGACGTTCTCGCGCAGATTTCTAATCAAAGCCGCAGGCCCAATTTGTTCGCGCAACCACTTTTCAAGGAATGGTTTGGCTGTAGACCACAAATCAAGCTCAGGATCCAACTGACGGCCCAGTCCCTCCACGGCAAACAATGTTTTTTGCAGTAAAACCAACTGCGGTTGCACTTCCATGTGAAAACGGCGTGCAACCTGAAACAGCCTTAGCACGACCATTGCAAAGGAAATATCTTTTAAAGGTCGTTCAAATATGGGCTCACAAACGGTACGAATACTGCTTTCAAAGTCACCAATTCGCGTGTTGCGCGCCACCCAGCCGGATTCAACATGTAACTGCGCAATACGACGGTAATCACGGTTAAAAAAAGCGATTAAATTTTCTGCAAGATAGCGCTTGTCATATTCATTCAAGGTACCGATGATGCCAAAATCTACACACAGGTATTGCGGATCATCAGGATTACACGGTGACACAAAAATATTCCCGGGATGCATGTCAGCGTGAAAAAAACAATCGCGGAAGACTTGCATTAAAAAAATTTCCATTCCACGTGAAGACAGCTTCTTGAGATTAACGCCACGTTCTTTTAGCAGGCTCATATCCGCGACTGGAATGCCGTAAATACGTTCCATCACTAACACGTTTTCCCGTACATAATCCCAATAAATTTCTGGAATATAAAGCAACGGTGAATTCTGAAAGTTACGTCGTAATTGTGCGCCGTTGGCTGCTTCGCGCTGGAGATCGAGTTCATTGAACAGGGTGCGTTCAAATTCTTCGACGATTTCCCGGGGCTTGAAGCGCTTGCTTTCAGACCAGTAACGATCAGCGAAATTGGCGATGGTTTTTAAGATACTTAGATCCTTTTCTATTATCTTATGCATATTAGGCCGCAGGATTTTCACCACGACGTCCTCACCGCTTTTTAGCGTCGCCGCATGCACTTGCGCCATGGAGGCTGATGCCATCGGCTGCGGGTCAAACCAGGCAAATACTTCAAATGCAGAGCGCTTGAATGCGGCGGCCAAAATTTCCAATGCCTTCTCGCTGGGGAAAGGCGGCACGCTGTCCTGGAGCTTGGATAATTCTTCAGCAATGTCGGACGGTATAATGTCAGGGCGAGTTGACAACGCTTGGCCAAATTTTATAAATATGGGCCCCAGTTCTTCCAGCGTTTTTCTGAGCGCTTCACCACGCGTCAGTGGCACACGGCGAAACCAGTTCCATGGATTTAAATAAACAACAAATCGAAAGGGCGTAAATAATTGCAAGGACACGATCACCTGATCAAGGCCGTTTTTTGCTAAAATATGATTGATGCGCAGGAGTCGCCATACTTGTTTAATGCGTTTAATGGGTTTCATGGCGCGTCACTCATTGCATTATGAGCTACCCATTCGTGAACATGGGCGGCAAGGCGTTCGGCAGATAACGATAATTCATCAATGTCGTTGAAAAAGTTGTCGACTTCCTCGCATGGTGGAAAAACACGGGCTTCCTCTTGTAAATACTCCGTTATATTTTGGCGCAGCGATGTATCGATTCTGTTTTTAAATGCCAAACCTTGTCGAAACAAGGAACTAATCTGGTGAGCCACAACATCACCGGTAAAATGTGCCAAGTGCCCTTCCCAATCAATATCCAGTTCATCAAATAATTTTTTAACCTGTTGCCCCAGTTCGATATCACCCGATAGTTTGATTTTATCGTTAAATAAGGACCGTACTTTTGACGAAGGTAATAAACTGAGGCGAATCAAACCGAGTGGGCTGCTGTGAATCACCGTATCAGGGTGGCCATCAAATTGTGCCAGCAATTGCATTTCATGATGGGCGAAGCGGATAAAAAAATGTACATTTAACGGACTAACGATCATTTCCAGCACCCGGCCATCTAAGGCATGGAGTTTAGCTGGCATGGATTCATCAAGCCTTAAAGCTTGGTTAAGTGCTTTTTGTAAAGCCATTAATGTATATTTTTTAATCATATAGTTCTCAGTATTTATAGGCGATGTGCAAGGCAACAATGCCTCCGCTCAAATTATGGTAATGGCAATCCTCAAACCCTGCGTGTTCGATCATGGATTTTAGTTTGTCTTGCGAGGGATGCATCCGAATCGACTCAGCAAGGTATTGGTAGCTTTCGGAATCACTCGCAAACAGTTGCCCGATTTTGGGCAATATATTGAATGAATACCAGTCATATACTGGTTTCAAGCACGGTAATGTTGGAGTGGAAAATTCCAGAATCATGACCTTTCCGCCCGGTTTGCAAACACGAAACATGGAGCGAAGTGCGGCATCCTTGTCAGTGACATTGCGTAAACCAAAGGCCATGGTGATGCAATGAAAATTATTATCAACAAACGGCAGGCACTGCGCGTTGGCTTGCACATAATGGATGTTGCTACACAGACCTTCATCCAGCAGGCGTAATCGACCTACCGTTAACATGGCGGCATTGATATCTGCCAAGATGACTTGCCCGCTGACACCGGCTTTTTTAGATAGCAAACGTGTCAGATCGCCGCTACCGCCTGCCAAATCTAGCACGGATTGCCCCGCGCGAACCTGGCTGAGTTCAACGGTAAAATATTTCCAAGCGCGATGAATCCCGACCGACATCAGGTCATTCATTAAATCATAATTTTTTGCGACGGACTGAAACACGGCCTCAACTTTCTTCGCCTTTTCATCCCAGGCGACGGATTTAAATCCAAAATGGGTGGAACGTTCCAGTTCTGTCATTACATGCTTTTATCGTAGTCAATTAATACACCATCTTAACCGATAATGAACGTGATTCCCAAATAATTTAAAATCTGAACCCTATGCCCGGAGCACTTCCGTCATTGGCATCATACGACAGGGCTTGCGTTACGTCGATGTGGTCTGGCTGCCAGTTTGATGGGCTTACTGAAAATGCACTAGGCGATGTTCTAAAGAATGAGTAGCGAAACATTGATGGACTTCCGCTCCTAATGAGAGCTCCCATCCCAAAAATTTGTGACGGCGAGGGAAATCGGTCGTCCAATATGTTGATTGGGCTTTCTCGATCCTGCTGACATATCTTGTTAAAAATCATTGTCAGCTCGTCATGGACGCAAGGCGAATCCGTTGCGCCGCAGGACAACCTATCCTGTTCATGAGGGCTGCTAGGTGCGCTTGGTGTTGATCTAGGACTATCTAACCTAGAATGACGAGGTGATTTAGATTTTATTGCAGTCAATCTAACGGGAATTAATTTCAAGGAAGCGACATCGATTACGGGCTCTAGCACAACAAGGCCGCGGTTAAACTGGTCGTTAACTGTGCTAATAATGCCCGTAAATCCTAGTTTTTTAATAACATAATTAATAGGCATGGGGATTAATCCTTGCTCTTTTTTCTTGGCGATAGTAAACCACTCCATCATTGATGCTAATAAAACATCATATATATGCTCTTTAGTAGCTGATTGGTCTTTTAGTTGCTTAAATCGACTTAATTTTTCTGCGTGATTGTTTAAGTCACTCGTGTTGTTTATGGCTGTAAAATAACGAATGACTTCTTCTTCTCGCGTACATCGAGTGCGCATACCAAAACCGCGCAGTTCTCTGAGTGAATCGCCTACCCGCTGCAAATATTTAGAGAGTTCAGTCAGCTGTTCAGATTCATGCGCTGTTTCGTTATCAATTAGCCGCAAGGGGATACTAATTTCATACACTTCAAAACAGGATTTTCTCTCAATTGACGCGTTGATTTGTTTTTCAGTCAAGACGCCAAGCGCATAAATAGCTGAACCTAAACCATGACTGGTTTGACAAAAAGAAGTATATTCGTCCAGTTCATCTTCAGAATCATAACCGTGTAGATGTTCGCTTATCCGAGGCGAGGTGGGCCTAAGTGGTTCTGCCAGTGAGGAAAGGCCATTGTAAAAGTGAATCACGTGGACAGGACCATGACCGCGATGTGCATCGAGGCTATATTGTTCTGAGTGCAATTGTAGCGAAATTTTATCAAGTCGGGTCAAGTGTTCCTGTTTTATTAGCGATCTAGATGATTTTAGTAATTTATTTTTTTCATGGAAGTTTTTGACAAGCCAGGCGAAAGCGCAATCAAACGTGTCAAATTTAGGCGTCCCGCCTTCTGTAGGCGAATCTATAAACGCTTGATCTTTACCAGTTAACCCGTTATTTAAATACGCGTCAACCTGATCGCGCTTAATGTCAGCAAGTCGGGCAAAAGTAGCTTTACCAGCATAAGTATGCGGCAGTAACAGTTTCTTAATCTGATTTATTTGATCAGAGCGTGTTTCTAGTAATTGTTGAGTGGGGACGTTTTTTATGTCTAGTTTGGTTTTCGAGAAATGTGGCATTAATTCATTTAATAGGTTAGTATTTTCTTCCACAATGGCATGATTCATCATGGTTTCCTTACATTGTGCTTGCATAATTTCTTGAAATAACTGGCGGACAGCGGCAGATTGTCTAAGAGGCGTGATGCGGGGGAGTTGGTGGGAACGTGTATAATTCAATATATCCTGCGTTATACCTTGAATAAATTCGCCAAGAATAGACTCGCTGACGCCCAGCATGCCATTATGGCATTCCATTAATAGGGCCTGCAATTCATGAGATGTAGGCATAAAGTCTGATCCCTACTTTGGTCCCCCTAAACACACCATGCTAGTATGTTTAGGGGATGAATAAGCATTGTTCTGCATAAGCACTTCCTCGAACAATGTCGTATTAAAATATACGCTATAATCAATCTGAATAAAAATTGTAAGCTTGGCGCTGAGGTATTTACCGAAAACGTCGGCGATTACCTCCTTTGTTGAGTGATTGTCTTGTGACTCAATTAAGGCGAGAATTATCGGACTATCTAGATTACGGCGCTGGCAAAGCGCATTTATCACCCTTAGCAAGCGGTACGTTATATTGTTTTTATTGCTAAAAAAACGATGTGACAATTCGGAACTCAAAACGTGCGCCTGTTTATACATTGCCACATAAAGCAAGAAGCAGGCAGTATCTATTTGATCGTCGGTAGTCAGGCATGAAATTAACGCCTTCACTCTGGGTGAAATCTGCTCATTAACGAATCTTTCGGCAATATGGGTTTGAGTGGATGTGAGCCCTGAAATAGACGGTGCTCGCGCAAACATATTTGCCAGTTTTACTGTAAAATAAGGTTTAATATTAAAAAAAGCCGGGGAGGAAGCGGCATATTGTTCTTTTAAATTATCGCTGGCAAGAACCTCATCCAGTATGATTCGTCCTGATTCGGCGTTGGCGTGGATCAACGCAAGCACATGGGTTAAAAAAAGCATTTTGAAACTATATTTATTTACAGAGTAAATCTCTCTTTTCATTAAGTTCAATGCCAAATAGACCAGCTCTTCCTGTGTTTCAATGAGGGCAAAGGGTGCCAGTTTTGCTTTTATGTCAGGATTGCCTATTAGGGTGTCATAGGCGGGCTGCAAAATATCAAAAAGAGTTTTGTTCGGCAGAGACTTAAATACATAAGAAAAGTAGTGGTGGTTTTCATCAGAGCCCGCTTGCCTGATTGCAAAACAAATTGAGTCAAAACATCCTTTGAATTCAAATGCATAAATAGCCGCGCAATAGATTTCGGCAACAGTAGTTGGGTCGTTATGAAAGGCTCCGCAGCCAAAGGCGCCTAACACGAGATGACGCACGCCATGCGCTTTGGCCGTACGAAGCTGATTCATGATTTTTAAAATTGTTCCTAACTGGTATAGTTCTGGACTTGGCGCTTCTTCTTCATGGGATAAATTATATGCCGCTGAAGATATTACCTCGATAGTAAAGGGCGAGCATGGCCTTGGTGTTTCACGAGTATTCAAATGGGTCACTGTAATCTCAGGAGAATAGAGGCAAGTGAATTCCCCAAAGCCTGATTTTTGATGTGGATTACTAAGGCCCTGGCGATTCGGTAATGCATATTTATATGGGTTGCAGGCGTTCCCTGTGATAACACCATCTAACTGAATCAAGGATTCCAATAAATTCGTTCGTTGAATCAACGATTCTTCTTGAGCGGGTGCGCTCATATTAAGATAATCGCCACCTACTTCAAATTGATTGGCTAGATTTAATACGCAGACAGAACCGTGTTGACGTTTAATTTTTTTGGCCGCCACAAGACAATCTTCATCACTAACCGTGATATCAAGCGCACATGTTTCCTGCGGTGAAGTTCGCTCAATGTATTGATATGCAATCGCGGATCTAAGCATGGTTTTTCTCTTCAATTAGCTGAACTTATTTACTAAATAAGTTCTCGAATGAATTAGATGATGTGCGTGAGGTATGAGTCTACCTTAAGCTTAACACACCCCAATCAGGTCGTTTAGTGGTCATATTATAACCTATTGAATTATTTTTTTCCACTGCTGTAGCAGCTGTGTAGCAGCAATTTAGAAATGTCCCCCTTCTTTTAATTAAATCAATTTGGAATTATTGACACGCAAGTTAAGTTATGTAATACTGCGACTGCGAGGTTGGACTTGCTATGTGTCATTCCACTGGGTCAATTGGCGACACACTGATTGGCCCTTTCTATTATTAAAAATTCTTCTGCTTCATCATGCTTACGATCACCTTGAGCAAACGCCTTCTGGCTAAATGCAACGCGTGCAGATATTGATTCGCGCCCTAGGCCGGCATGCGCTTCGATGGTGTGATAGCGTTTGAGGCCGCCGCAGCGGTTGGCTATTTGTATATTCAAACCAGGACGGGCATTGAGTTCCAGCATGACGGGGCCTAAGTCTTTATCCAGAACAATATCCACACCTAAATAACCTAGCCCGGTTAATTCATAACATCCGGCCGCAATTTCCAGAATTTTATCCCAGTAGGGAACCATGATGCCAACGATTGGATTCATGGTGTCGGGATGATAATCAATGGCATCATTATGAAACACGCCGCCTAACGTTACGCCGGTTGCCAGATCAATGCCGACACCTATGGCGCCTTGATGCAGGTTTGCCTTGCCACAAGACAGGCGGGTTGGCAGGCGAACCATCGCCATTGCAGGATAACCTAGCAGCGTAATGATGCGAACGTCGGGAACACCCTCATGGCTCACAGCAGCAAAAACCGGGTCAACAATAACACGACGCTCAATCAATGCATAATCAGGGTGTCCGCCTAGGCTATATGCACCGGAAAGAAGGCATGAAAGATGATAACCTATCTCATGCCTTGTTAATAACCGGCCATTTATCTGCCGATAGCGACCAAAAACCTTGTCAGTGATGACGATAATGCCATCGCCACCCGCACCCCGTGCCGGTTTAATGACAAAATCCGAATACGGTTCCAGTAATTTATCCAGTTTTTTAATTTGGTGTTCGGTTTCGATTAGCTCATATAGCGGAGGCACAGCAATGCCGGCTTTGAGCGCCAAACGTTTGGTTTTTAATTTATCATCGACCAGAGGATACAGTTTCCGTTGATTGTATTTTAATACGTAATCGCTGTTACGCTGGTTAATACTTAAGACGCCGCCTTTACGTAAACGATGGTATATTTTCCACATTATGGTTTTACAGCCAAGGCATTGAAGCGAAATAATTCAAATAGTCGGTATCCGCGATACTGCCCAAACCATAAAATGATCGCTAACAAGACCAGTAATAATTCAGGAAATGCAAAAACCAGATATTGCAACGGCGGGTAATTCATGGCTCCAAAGGCAATGACGGCTGCAACTAGACTGCCCACACCTGACTTGATTGCGTCAGATGCACCGCGTTCATCCCAGGTGATGCACATACGTTCGATGGTCATGGTTAAAATTACCATGGGGAACAAGGCTACGGATAAACCAGCTTCAAGGCCAAGGTTTTGACTGATGACACTGATGAATATCATCAGCATGATAACGACTGTCAGGATGGCGGCGAGTCTGGGGACAAGGAGCAGACGCAGCTGATCCAAGTAAAACCGTGCAGCAAGACCGAATGACACGATAACAGTAAACAGGATGATTCCCCAAATCACATGTGTTTCGCGAAAGGCCAAGGCTATCAGGACAGGCATGAAGGTCCCAAACGTCTTTAGCCCAATAAAATTACGCAATAGTAAAATAATAAAAGCACCAATGGGCACGGTCAGTAATATTTTATACGTTTCCTGCACATGAACCGGCAGTTGTAACAAGGAGAATCGCAATAATTGTGATTCCGTTTGCAAACCATGGGCTTTGGCTACACTGAGCGCATTAATAGGGGTTGGGGAGACGGTGAGCGTAAACTGTGGCTTTTTACCGCCCAGCACATCAAACATGGGCTCGCTGCCATAATGCCATGCCAGAAAGTCTTTTGGCAGGCCCGCAGCACCCGTGTGTGGGTTGATATAAATCCATTCCCGGCCATTATAAACGGCGACAAATAATTTAAAATTTGCCCTGGTTTGTTGACTCAAGTGTATGCCGTGCACTGGGATGGCATTAATTTTGGCCTGATTCAATACGGTAACGGCAGCGTTAACAACGTTATTATCACTGAAATCATTGCCGACCAGCAACTTAGCATTGCCATCTTGCTTGTTTAGTTCTTTAATCATGCTCTGTGCAAACGTTTGAATATCGGCAGACGATAGTCGAGATTGCGCGATGATGGTGTCAACGGCTGTTTTTTTATTTTCCTCAAGGGGTTGTATTTTGAGCCGGGAAGGCTTGGCAAGGTAGGCATCATTACCTTCCATTTCGTGGAAAATGGCACGATAATAAAGCGATTGCAGGCCTTTACTGCGCCGGAGCGCCCACACAGCACGGCGGTTATTTCCATTTAAATGGGTAGTTACGCCATAATTTTGAGCAACAAAATACTCATCCAGTATTGCAAAGTGCGGCGGCATGTAAGGAATGGTAAAACTGGCCTTGACGGGCATGTTTCGGTCGGACACGAAGCGAAGATTAGCCTCAATCATCCAGCTGTTAACCTTTTCCGTATCCGTCAGAGGTACGTCGAGGATAAGATGACGGTAGAAAAAAAGGCCCATGCCGACTAAAAATAAGGTGAGGATCAAACCGTAAAGATGGTGTTTATTGGAATTCATTGTTTGCTCATTATTTGTTTATATTAGTGTTTGTTTATTTCACGTGGCTCATTTTCCGATTTTTGAGCTTTTCGAAGGGTGTATTTCAAGGCAGGATCAATGACTCCATTAAACGCGATGATGGCCTCTCGCCCCAGTAACAATGGGTATATAAAACGTTTGCGGTTGGTTAGGTTGACTCGAATGGTCTGCTCAATATCCCCCAGTTTAATGGGAATGAGTACAACCGGGCGACTGATGGGCTGCCGTAGCAGTGGGTCAGCATGCGACTCCCCCGCACGAACTTTAATGTTCACGTTGCCAACATACTTGCATTTGAAGGCGATATCGCCTTCCTTGCTGGGCACAATGAAGCTCAGCCACGACTTGCCATCCACGTCAGTTTTGGTGATGTGCGTGGCGTTCAGGGAAGCCGACTTGGCGCCCGAATCGAGTTTTGCAGACAAAGTTAAATCCTTGTCTGTCAACGTGGCTTTTTCAATGTAGCCATAGGTCATTTTTTCATAGTTTGCCATAGCGTTTCCCGCTAACAGTGACAAGGAAAGAAAGAGTAAGGTAAATAACCGCATTAAATCTCCTGCAGTGGATTAAAACAGCCGGTGTCAAATGCCACTAATCCTAACAGATTTCTATCTATAAGTCACAGCCCTGACCATAGCACGCAAAATGCAGGTGTTTTTATTTCAAGGGTATACTTTTTGTTGGTCTATGTTGCTGTGAGAAAAATTGACTCAGTTTGAAAATATGCTTGCCATTTTACGTCCATGCGTGTATACTCTTGCCCATCTTAGCTGCTTCCAAATAAGAGACTTATGCCGAACGAGCCATCTACTGATGACAGACGTTGCAATACTTGGTTTTACAACCAGTACAAACAATTGGATGAGCGGGGGCGCGAGGTTTCTCAGAACATTCGTGCTGAAGCCGTTAAGCTCCATAAAGAAAATGAAAAATGGATCTATGGATTATACGGTGTGCTGGATGGTCTGAGTTGTTCCTTTACCATGCTCCGCTTTTATTTTGATGCCCGCTTCGCAAACAGCAGTTCCTCCTCTTCTGATATGTTACACGACTGGTTAATTACCCCTGAAGGTTTTGCATGCCTGCTGCTTGAATCGACAGTGGTGATAGGTCTGTCTTTCGTGGGCAATACCTATGATAAAAAAAATCCTCAATGGACGGACAAAGCGGCGGTTTACTGGAGCCCCGTTCGTGATGGCATGAAGGCATTGAAAAATGGATACAGGGGCGTGCGCAACGCCATGGCATTCTCGGATATGATTGCTCTCACACATCATCTACGCTACTGGGCGATGCCCGCGGGTATTATATTGGGAGCTATTTCCATGCTCAATCGGCCGTGGTTGACTAGGATGAGAAAAGAAAGAGACAATGCCTGTACAGAAAATATGAAAGAAATGAAAGATGTTGAGCAATTAAAACAGCAGACCGATGGTGAAGAAATATTGGCGAAGCTTCGGGTCGATATAGACGATTATCTTAAAAAACAAAACGAATCACAGCCTCTTTGGTTTTTGGCCTATTTGTCTGCCTCATACAATGGATTGCTGGATGCCCCTAATCTTTATTTTGGTGCAGTGACCCTGACAGTCCTGGCGCCAGCTCCATGGATATTATTTATGGTGGCTATATTTGCGATTGCCTGTATCGCGACCCGAATTTATGAGGAATATAATGGCCAGAATCTTTTACTGAAAACTCAAATCGAGCTTAAGCTGGTATGTGCGGAAAATGAGGAATCGCGTGACAAATATCAGCAAGAATTGGACGCACTATCCACATCCTTTAAGAGATCACGCGTGCTTGTCGCTTTGACAAATGGAGTAGATGCCTATGCGGCCATTTCCAGCGCAATGTTTGCGGTCGCTACGATTTGTTTGCTTGCATCAATACCTTTCCCTCCTTTATTGCTCGCCGTCTGGATCGCTGCAGGTGCTTTATGCATGGTAGTTCCCGTTCTGTATTACTTAGTATACCCAGACCCCAAACCCATTTTTGTAAAAGAGTGGTTCGAAATTTGTCGATCGTTTTTCGCCGGTGGGAATAAAGGGCTTCGATCGATGGACTTTATCTTGCCATCATGGGAAGAAGCTGACGGCAAGGGTCATTACCATGACACGAGCAGTATGATGCCATTTACGTGGATTCTAGCCGCGCTTTACGCGGCGAGTTTTTCATTAAGAAACGTTGCAAGGCTTGAAAAGACAACAAAGAATGATAATTCGGGTAGTGCGATGCCATTCGCATGGATCGGTGTGGCGCTATATGATACGGTTAATTTCCCATTCAGAGACATTGAACCGTGTTTATTTCCTATGCCTGAAGACAAGTGTAGTAAACTCGAGAATATAACGGCCAAAGGGCAGAATCCTGTCACTGGCAGTTTGGAGCAGCATGGTATATTTCCACCGGAATCGCAACCAGCGCCGCCGGAGGCTCATAAAGTGGTTCCGTCGCAAAAATTTTCATAGGGCGCAAACGTGCTTATTCTAGACGTAGTCAGGCGGCCAGCCCATAGAACT
>JBCKWE010000026.1:0-24643 GCA_038923045.1 Legionellaceae bacterium | reverse complement strand
CATACAAAAGCCCTGCCTCTCTTTTTCAGCAACAAACCCTGCAACGACAGAACGCTGTTTAACTGAATCGGACAAAATAAAATGCAGGCTGGGCGAGGCAATGCGAATATGCCAATCGCCTTCAGGCGCTTCTTTAACATTGATAAACTGTGACATGGCTGATGATACACCTTGGGCATCAAACCAGCCCGCCACAGCCCCTCGCATTGCATCTGGTTCAAGCATATTCATGGAATAAAATCCGCTGCCATCGTTAAATCGGCACAATACATTGCTCAGTTGATGGCTTTTTGTTTGGGCGTTAGTCAACCAAATTTGCCGAAACCAAGTATTTTTTGCGGTAACAAATTGCGCGTCACTCGCCGCTTCAGTTTGCACATGCCCATTTAATTGACCGGTTTGACTCACAATAAATTCAATGCCGTCTCGTAAATTTTGTGCAACAGGATTGTTTTCTGGCTGATTCAGCATGTCGACTTTAAAATTAAACCCTTTTTTATCTTGTGTTTTTAATCCAAAAATCCAGCTGTCATTAATGGCGTTAAACCGCAGGAACGAGTGGCCAACGCGCCAGTTATAGTGCTCAGGATCCTGAATAATAGCATCGGCGGCGTCCTGCATGACCAGCGCTTTACTTTCTGCATCAAACAAGGCGGCATTCACATGAAATGTATCCTCATGGCGCTGCATCTGGAAAAAATAAGCGTAATGTTCGCCGCTTTCATTGGTCACTACGCCGGAAAACACCCAATTGGCATGCGTGGATACAGCCGGTAGAAAACCTGTTTGTTCAACAGGTTCAAGAGCCACATCGGCTGCATGGACAACGGTGCCAAAAGCTAAAGCGAAACATAGGCACAACTTGCTTAATCTGTCCAGAATCATTTTATACAACCCTGTAATTGTTCGTGCGACCATAATTTATCCCAAAAAGCACCGCATACCACCGCATCAACCGGCAAAAAATACATATCATTCGTAGCAAATGCTTTGCATTTTACCGCATCTTTTTCCGTCATCACCACGGTTTTTTCAGGAAAACTAAATTCATTGGCCTGAAATTGATGATGATCAGCAAACGAATAGGCATTAAACGTGATTCCCAATGCCTGCAATGTTGCAAAAAATCGCTGTGGGTGGCCAATTGCCGCAACGGCTGCAACTGGGCGCGATAACAGTGCCACTGGAATCATTTTGCCATTCACAAGCTGTGTTATCTCGCCTGGTTTTAAATCCATGCGATACCCACCCGGCCAATCTCCACCGTTTACAACTACAAAATCAACACCTTGTAGGCGTTTTACGCTCTCGCGCAATGGACCTGCAGGCAAACACAAGCCATTGCCCACACCGCGAACACCATCAATCACTGCAATTTCTATTGCACGCCCCATTTTGTAATGTTGCAAACCATCATCACTGATAATGACCTGGCTTTGGTGTTTGTCGAGTAAATAGCGAACGGCTTGAACCCTGTCAGGCGCAATCACCACTGGACAACCGGTTTTTTGAGCCAGCAGCAGGGGCTCATCACCCACAAATACAGCCGTCTCATCAACCAAAACTTCATGAGGAAATTGAGTAACACTGGCCCCATAACCACGGCTAACAATACCTACGCGCAAGCCGCGTCTCTGCAATTGCTGCGCCAAGGCTACCACAAGGGGCGTTTTCCCGACGCCTCCGACGGTTAAATTACCCACCACGATAATCGGCACTGCAAATTTTTGTTGCTGAAAGCAACATAAGTAGTTACGGCGCAGCATGGTGATGGCTTGATACAGTAATGCAAAAGGGAACAAAACCCACCGCACGGGATGGTGCGTGTACCAAAGTTTATCAAGTCTCATTAAACGTTACTTCTTCATGAACCATCGAGAACTGCTGTCCTTGATATAATTGCGCATAATGACCACCCAATGCAAACAATTGTTCATGCGTTCCCTGCTCCACCACACGACCGTGTTGCAGGACAATGATTTTATCTGCACGTTTGATGGTTGATAATCGATGTGCGATCACCAATGTGGTCCGATTTTTCATGACATGCTCAAGCGCTGCCTGAATATAACGCTCGGACGTGTTATCCAGAGCGGAGGTTGCCTCATCCAAAATAAGAATGGGTGCGTTTTTCAAAATCGCACGTGCAATCGCCAGACGTTGACGCTGACCACCGGACAGCAGCACGCCATTCTCTCCTATGCGCGTATCGTAACCCTGTGGCAGTTTTTGAATGAACTCATCTGCATAAGCCAGGCGCGCTGCTTTGATAATATCATCAAGGCTCACATTAAAGCGACCGTACGCAATATTGTTTGCCAGCGTGTCATTGAATAGCGTCACTTGCTGGCTAACCAGCGCGATTTGCTCACGCAGACTGGCTAGAGACAGGTCATTAATCGGCATGCCATCAAGGAGAATTCTGCCGCTATTCACGTCATAAAACCGTGGTAAAAGGCTGGCAAGGGTTGTCTTACCGCTGCCAGAATGCCCTACCAATGCCACCATCTCTCCAGCCTTTATACATATATCCACCTCATGCAAAACGGGCAAGCCCTGACGGTATGCGAACGATACGCGTTCAAACTGAATAGCACCCCGTGCTTTTTTATCCAGTTGCACGCCTGATTCAGGCTCGACGGCATTATCCAGCAAGGCAAACACACTTTCAGCACCGGCAAGCCCTCGTTGAATCGCCGCGTTTAACGTGGTCAGCGTTTTCATCGGCTTAATCAATTGCAGCATGGCCGCAATAATGGCGAGGAATGAACCCGCTGTAATCGTAATGATAGCGGCCATTTTAATCGCTGTAAAAATAATGGTCGCAATGCCAATCGAAATAATGATTTGAACGGCTGACACATTGATTGCCTTGGACACAGCGACCTTCATGTCATTTTTTCGAGACGCTTCAGTGGCGAGATTAAATTTAGCTGATTCATATTGCTCGCCGCCAAAAATGCGCACCACGCGATACCCATCAATCACTTCACCGACGATTTCGGTTACTTCACCCATTGAGCGCTGCACTTTATGGCTGATGCGCCGCACACGTTTATTGGTGAAATTCACCACGAGACCGACAAATGGAATCGTTAATAAAAACATCAAGGACAACTGCCAACAAATCACCATCATCACGGTTAACAGACCAATAATCAAGCAAGTATTTTGTACAAAATCCGTCAGGGCATCCGCGCTCACTTGCGCAACCTGCTCGACATCATATAGGATTTTTGACAGCAATTGACCTGAAGTAGCCTCATCATAATAATCCGCTGGTAATCGAATAATGTGCGCAAACACCCGATTCCGCAACACATTCACTACTGAGCGCGCTACCCACGTCATGCAATAACTACCCGCAGCACTCACCAGCCCTCGCACCGAGATTCCAATGAGCACAATCAGGGGAATTTGTTTGACGAACGTCATGTCGATATCAATAAAGCCTTTGTCAAGAAACGGTCGCATCATGTAGGTAAAGCCTGCATCAATACAGGAATAAAGAATATTGGCACAAAGCCCCAGCAACAGCACCGGCCAAAACGGCTTCACATACGTAAATAAACGCCGATATAATAGGCCCGTTTTGCCATGCAATTTATTTTTCATAGAGGCAATAACACAATTGGTTGTAAAAGTGACATATTCTACTCCTTATTATGATGGAGTGCTATTGCCTGGACTTTAGCCCAGGGCTGTCCCATTTAAATTGTTGATTCCCCTTGATTTCACGCCTCAATAACCGCACTATTAAACAAAAATAAAATGCGAAGGAATGCAAGCCTAATGAGTCACATAGAACCCCACGCCGTACTCACGGAATTCGCCAAAAAAGCACACATCAATGCCGATCAATATCAGGCAATGTACCAACAATCAATCGATTCCCCCACAACATTCTGGGGCACGCAAGGCGCAAAATTTATTACTTGGTTCACCCCGTGGACGCAAGTTACCAGCGGTGACTTCACAACGCTTGACATTACCTGGTTTAACAATGGCAAGCTGAATGCCTGTTTCAATTGTGTTGACCGCCATCTGGAAACCCGTAAAAATCAGGTCGCTATTATTTGGGAAGGCAACTCTCCTCACGAAACACAATCCATCACCTACGAGCAACTGCATCAAAAAATCTGCCAGTTTGCCAATGTACTGAAAACACACGGTATCAAAAAAGGCGATCGCGTGTGCATATACTTGCCTATGATTCCAGAAGCCGTCATTGCGATGCTTGCCTGTGCGCGAATTGGCGCCATTCATTCTGTTGTATTTGGCGGGTTTTCTGCTGATGCCTTAAAAACACGGCTTCTTGATGCTGATTGCCGAGTGCTGATTACCGCCGATGAAGGTCTTCGTGGAGAAAAAATCATTCCATTCAAGACAAACTGCGACATGGCATTGGCTGATTGCCCGGATGTCCGCACCGTTATTGTTGTCAAACGCACTGGCAACCCGGTTGACTGGAATCCTGACCGCGATATCTGGTATCACGAAGCAATGGACATGGCAAGGCCTGATTGCCCCGTGGAACACATGGACGCAAGTGATCCATTGTTTATTTTGTATACTTCAGGCTCAACTGGCAAGCCTAAAGGTGTTGTCCATAACACCGGTGGTTATCTGGTGTACGCCGCGATGACGCATCATTATGTTTTTGACTATCGTGATGGCGATATTTATTGGTGTACTGCCGATGTGGGGTGGATTACCGGACATTCATACCTTGTCTACGGCCCCTTGGCCAACGGTGCCACGACCCTGCTCTTCGAAGGAATACCCAATTACCCTGATTATTCTCGCTATTGGTCTATCATCGACAAACACCAGGTCACTATTTTTTACACAGCGCCCACCGCAATTAGGGCCCTGCGATCGGAAGGCGATGCTTGGGTAACCAAAACTAACCGTACAAGCCTGCGATTGCTAGGGAGCGTAGGTGAGCCTATTAATCCTGATGTGTGGACGTGGTATTATCAAGTGGTGGGGGAAAACCGCTGTCCCATTGTTAACACATGGTGGCAAACTGAAACGGGTGGGATCATGCTCACACCAATCCCCGGCGCCACACCGTTGGCAGCTGGATCAGCCGGTGTGCCTTTTTTTGGCGTCTTACCTGCGATTGTAGATGCTCAAGGCTACGTATTACCCGATGACACCCAGGGTAAACTGGTTATCCAACGCCCATGGCCTGGCCTTATGCAGACCATTTACGGCGACAGGGCACGTTTTGTTGATACGTACTTCAGAGAAGTGCCCGGTAATTATTTAACTGGAGATGGTGCGTACCGGGATTTATGCGGCTATTATTGGATAACCGGTCGTGATGATGATGTGATTAAAGTATCCGGGCACCGTATTGGTACTGAAGAGCTTGAAAGTGCATTCATTTCACACAACGCCGTCGCGGAGGCCGCGGTTGTAGGTGTTCCGCATGAGATAAAGGGTGAGGGAATTTATGCATTTATAACCCTGAAAGCCTCAAAAGTACCCACGGATGCATTAAAAAAAGAACTAAAACAACATATCCGGGATAAAATTGGCCCTTTTGCCATCCCTGACACCATTCAATGGACGGCGTCTCTACCTAAAACCCGTTCAGGGAAGATCATGCGGCGTATTTTAAGAAAAATTGCGAGTAATGAGATTGAAAATCTTGGCGATATTTCCACGTTAGCTAACGCAGACGTCATAGAAAAAATAATTGAAGGAATGCAGGATGAGTCATGATGTTTTTGTAAATCGTATTTTGAATATGAAAAAAATCAGGTATATCGGTCTGGACATGGATCACACCCTCATTCGCTATAAAACGGAGCGTTTTGAGGCGCTGGTTTACCAGCTGATTGTGGAGCGACTGATAACCTGCAAGCGTTACCCAGACATGATTAACAAACTGAAATTTAACTTTAAAGACGCCATTCGCGGGTTGGCCGTGGACAGCAAAAATGGCAACATTTTAAAATTAAGTCGATATGGTGCTATTCGTCAAAGCTACCACGGCACAAAATTAATCGACTTCAGCGAGCAAAAACAGTTTTACCGCAGTACTTATGTCGACCTAGGCGATCCCAATTACATGGCAATTGATACCTACTTTTCCATCGCGTTTTGTGTGCTATACGCTCAATTGGTTGATTTAAAAGATGAGTTTCCAATGCAGTTACCTAGCTACTCAATCATGGCGTCAGATGTCTTAGGTGCTGTCGACACCGTGCATGCTGATGGAAGCTTAAAAAAACAAATCGCTGAGGATCTTGATTATTATGTTCTCCGCGAAAAAAGCGTGGTCGATGGGCTCAAGCGCTACGCTCAATATGGAAAAAAGATTTTTATTTTGACAAACTCCGATTACTTTTACACCAACCTTTTACTCGATTATGCAATCAACCCTTTTCTGAGCGAGGGTGAGACGTGGCAAACCTTGTTTGAGTATGTCATTACGCTGTCCAACAAACCCCGATTTTTCTATGATAACCTCAAATTTTTACAGGTTAATCCAGAAAATGGAAAAATGACCAACACCAATGGCCACATAAGGCCGGGCGTATATCAGGGCGGAAACGCCAAAACATTTACCGATGATTTGCAGTTGATTGGTGATGAAATACTATACATTGGTGATCATATTTACGCCGACATTCTTCGCTTGAAAAAAGATTGTAACTGGCGCACTGCGCTGGTTGTTGAAGAGCTTGGCGAAGAAATTGCGGCACAGAAAAAAGCGCTGCCAACAGAACATGAAATCGCTGCCGGCATGGAGGTTAAAAAAGGTTTGGATGAGCAATATATTGCACTCGCAACACAAATTCTTGATGAAAAAACAGAACATCACAAGGATGACTTGCATGATCTTCAGGCAAAAATAGCGTCCATTGACCTCGAAATATCCAAATTATTACACACGCAACAGACCTTCTTTAACCCAAAATGGGATCGGGTTTTTCGTGCCGGAGCAGAGGAAAGCTACTTCGCCTATCAAGTAGAGCGCTTTGCGTGCATCTATATGGAAAAAATTTCCGATTTGCTGGAGCACTCACCACTAACCTACTTCCGTGCTAATAGACGGTCACTTGCTCATGATTAGGGGTTAACGACATGCATGCTCTGGACATTCGCCAATTACGTAAAACATACGCCAATGGCATTGAAGCACTGAAAGGCATTGATTTAACCGTAAAACAGGGCGATTTCTTTGCCTTGCTGGGTGCAAACGGTGCGGGAAAATCAACCACCATTGGTTTAATCACATCGTTGCTAACAAAAACTTCAGGCACAATAGCCATTAATGGCTATGATTTGGATAAGCAAGCTAGCGATGCCAAATCTTGTTTAGGACTTGTGCCTCAAGAATTTAATCTCAATATTTTTGAAACCTGCCTTGACGTTCTGCTTAACCAGGCAGGCTACTATGGCCTGTCACGCAAGCAAGCCTTGCCGCGTACTCAATTGCTTTTAAACCAGTTAGGGTTATGGAATAAACGGAATGCTATTGTGCGCCATTTATCCGGCGGAATGAAGCGGCGCCTGATGATTGCACGTGCGATGGTGCATCAACCCAAGGTCTTGATCCTCGATGAACCCACGGCAGGGATTGATATTGAAATACGCCGGAGCATGTGGGACTTTCTTACGCAAACCAATGCCGAGGGCACAACCATTATTCTAACGACACATTACTTGGAAGAAGCAGAGCAATTGTGTAAAAACATTGCCATCATTGACAAGGGCCTTATCCTCGAAAACACCTCAATGAGGGCCTTGCTGCAATCGTTCCATCATCAAACGTTTCTCTTCAATACCATGGATCCCATCGACACACTACCAACATTGGAACCTTTCACAGCCAGCAAGATTGATGGCAATACATTCGAACTGCGTGTTGATAATCAGCGATCGCTCAATGACGTGTTTACCGTATTAAATCAACACGGGATCCGCATTCACAGCATGCGTAACAAGACAAACCGTCTGGAAGAACTCTTTATGGACATCATCAATCATGATCATTAATAGTCAACTCATTGGGCTCTATACGATAGTACGACGAGAATTAATCCGTATGTTTCGTATTTCAAGCCAAGTTTTTTTACCCCCTGCCATCACTACGTTATTATATTTTCTAATTTTCGGCGCCATCATGGGTGGTCGGATTGGTTCTATAGAAGGGGTTAATTACACCCTGTTTATAGCACCAGGCCTTGTCATGATGGCGGTCATTATCAATGCCTACACCAACGTGTCAGGCTCCTTGTTCAGTGTGCGTTTTCAAAAAAGCATAGAAGAGGTACTGATTAGCCCCATGCATTACAGTCTAATATTACTAGGGTATACATTAGGTGGCATATTACGAGGTGTCATTACCGCCATAATCGTGTTTTGTATTGCCTGGTTATTTTTGGACATAGATTTCAAAACATTACCCATGACGCTTGTTATAGTGGTATTGGTCGCCGCCCTGTTCTCTCTGGCCGGATTCACCAATGGTATGCTGGCACGAAATTTTGACGATGTCGCACTTGTACCGACATTTATCCTGACGCCACTGACTTATTTGGGCGGCGTATTTTATTCTACCAGTATGTTGCCTCCAATTTGGCAACACGTAACCGAATTTAACCCCATTTTTTACATGGTAAATGCCCTGCGCCATGTCATGATGGGTCAACAGGACGTGAACATGTTACTGGCCATGAGTATTATTTGTGGGATGTTGGTGTTGTTAATTGTATTGAATTTATGCTTACTAAAAAAAGGGACTGGACTGCGCGAATAGCCTTTCTGCATGGGAAGCAGTACAATAACACATGTAAAGTATATTTTTATGAGGTGCGCTGTGATAACAAATAAAAAAACCAATGATCCTCACTACGACATAAGCCTTGCACTGCTGGAGCAATCCATTGGTCATATCAATGAAACGCTCATGCGATTTGAAAAACGCTTTGATCAAATAGATGCTCGTTTCGATCAAATAGACATGAAATTTGATCAAATAGACATGAAATTCGATCTAGTAGAGAAAAAATTTGATCTAGTAGACAAAAAATTTGATCGAATGGATTTGAAGTTTGATAAAATGGATTTAAAGTTTGAAAGAATGGATGCGCGAATAGATTCAAATTTCAAATGGCTATTAAGCTTCATGATTGCCGGATTTGGCAGCATGTTAGGTATTATGTCCCATGGCTTTCACTGGATTTAGGACTTATTTTTGTTTAAACCCCAACGCATCCAAACGCTTTTCAATACTCGGATGTGTCGAAAACGCACTGTTTAATGATTTAACTGGATCAAGCGTCGATGGGTCAAACAAATAAGACGCCCGACGCACTTCTTCATGCGCGGTTTGACCATACTCTCTCGAATAGTCTGAAGCATGCGCTTGATTATCGTCATTGATTTTGAGCAATGCTCGCGCCATGGGCTCATTATCACGCATTAATTCAACAGCACCCGAATCCGCCATTAATTCTCGTGTTCGACTTAAAAACAAACCCAGCATCAACGTAATCAGTGGCAGCACATAACGCAAAACCACGATCACCATCAACAGACGATTATCCTGACGATCGTCACGCCTGAACAGCATGTTATAAAACAAGAGATCGATGACAATCAGCAAAATATTGCTTAAAATCGCCACCATCAACGTCAATTTAATATCATGGTGGCGAATATGGCTCAATTCATGCGCCATCACGGCTTGCATTTCCGCACGATCCAGCTTTTCCATTAAACCACGCGTTATCGCGACCATTGCCGATTTTTCACTGTAACCACTGGCGAAGGCATTCATATAATCCGCCTCAATCAAAAACACTTTCGGCATATACAGCAAACCGGCGGCGACTTTCATTTCTTCCACAACATTATACAACTGCTTTTCCTGTAAATTTTTCGCGGTCTCTGGCGTAATTTCGCGCGAGTCAGTGCCCAACAACATAATGCGGTCATACAGAGCATACGTTATCAACAACGACACCCCCGCAAGGCCGGCCATAATCAGTGTGGCAAACGGCACAACCTGGAGCGTGACGAGCAGCTGAAAACTTTGCCCAAGTCCCATGCGGGGATATTGTGATTGCAAAATAAACGCATCAGCAATCAGTCCAACGCCTGCGTAGACTGCAAAAAAAATAGCGATCACCCAGCGCGTATTGCGTTCATTACGTCGTAATTGCTCGCGCCAATCACCAGATGAGCCATGGTAATCAGATAAACCCATCAGAATTTAACCGTGTAATCTTCTTGTGATTTAATCTGCGCATCAGGCAAACCCCAGTATTCAAAGGTTTTATTCAGACTTGCTGCACACGCACTCACGACCATGGCTTCGAAAAATGATTTTTTCAACGCGTTATAGCGTTCCAGTCCATCATTATAAGCTTGTTTGGAATAAGCCAATTTATTTTCCGTGCTAACAATTTCCTCTTGCAACTGCATGACATTCGCGCTCGCTTTCAGATCAGGGTATTGTTCAAACACCACACTGAGACCTGATGCAATTTTTGAAATCCCATTTTCTGCCGCAATCCGAGCCGGCTCATCTCCTGTAGCTTTTGCAGCCTGCGCTTGATTTCGCAATGCCACAACATCCTTTAACGTGGTTTTTTCATAATCCATGTATTGTTTTACAGCCGCAATCAATGATTCAAATACTTTATATCGCCGATCAAGCTGAATATCAATTTGCCGCTTGTCGTTATTGATGGCTTCAATCAACGCAATCAATTTATTATAAATACCAACGCCCCAAACCAGTGCCAGTGCCACAATGACCGCAATTATAATTAAAAATGTACTCATGATTCACATCCTTTTTGAATTGAACAGATCTAATCTTATACTCAAATTAGGTAAGTTGACAACAATAGCTACACCAGAGCCCGTAAAAACTGCCCCGTATAAGACCGTTCACAGGTAGCTAGCATTTCTGGTGTACCACAGCCAAGAATTTCCCCACCCTTATTACCCCCTTCCGGCCCCAAATCAATCACCCAATCCGCGGTTTTGATTACATCCAGATTGTGTTCAATGATCACAATGGTATTGCCCTGATCACGCAAGCGTGCCAATACCGTCAACAGTTGTCGTACATCGTGAAAATGCAAGCCTGTGGTGGGTTCATCGAGAATATACAACGTGCTTCCTGTGCCACGTTTGGATAATTCACGAGCCAGCTTGATGCGCTGGGCTTCGCCGCCAGATAAAGTCGTGGCACTTTGGCCTAGGCGAATGTATGACAATCCAACGTCCATCATGGTCTGGCATTTGCGCGCTAGCACTGGGATCGCTGCAAAAAATACACAGGCTTCTTCAACGGTCATGTCCAGCACTTCGTGAATGGTTTTGCCTTTGTAATGAATATCCAGGGTTTCACGGTTATAACGCTTGCGTTTACACACATCACACGCCACGTAGATATCAGGTAGGAAATGCATTTCAACCTTGATAAGGCCATCACCCTGACAGGCCTCACAGCGTCCGCCACGCACGTTAAAACTAAAACGTCCTGGTTTATAACCCCGTGCCCGTGATTCTGGCGTATTTGAAAACAGTTCGCGAATAGGGGTAAACAAACCCGTATATGTTGCTGGATTGGAACGCGGTGTACGGCCGATGGGGCTTTGATCAATATCAATCACTTTGTCACACAACTCAAGCCCTGTGATACCTGACAATTTTCCAGGCATGTGCAGACTCGCACGATTTAATTGATGTGCCGCTATCGGATAGAGCGTGTCGTTAATCAGGCTTGATTTACCTGAACCAGACACCCCCGTTACGCACGTCATAAGTCCTAATGGAATCGTCACATCAACAGCCTGTAAATTGTTACACGTCACCCCCGTCATGCGAATCACACGCTGTGCATCAAATGGCACGCGAGTAGCTGGCAATGCAATCGATAGATTACCGGAAAGGTATTGGCCTGTTAGTGAGGCTGGATTTTGCATGATCATCTCAGGCGTTCCACACGCTACAATTTCACCGCCATGCACGCCTGCGCCAGGACCTACATCCAGCACATAATCTGCAGCACGAATCGCCTCTTCATCGTGTTCAACCACAATGACGCTGTTGCCCAAATCGCGTAAATGCACCAGCGTTTTCAGCAAGCGCTCATTATCACGTTGATGCAAACCAATCGAGGGTTCATCGAGAATATACATCACGCCAACTAATCCTGATCCAATTTGACTGGCAAGACGAATACGCTGCGCCTCCCCTCCAGACAAAGTTTCCGCACTGCGTGACAAGGACAGGTAGTCCAAACCAACATTCACCAGAAAGCCTAAACGCGCAATGATTTCTTTATTGATTTTTCCGGCAATTTCACCGCGACTACCGGTTAATTTCAGCTGTTTGAAAAAAGCATAAACTTGCTCAATAGACAAGGCCGTCAACTCAGAAATATTTTTATCGTCAATAAAAACATGCCGTGCTCCCTCTTGCAAGCGCGCACCATGGCACAACGGACAAGGGCGGTTGGCGACATATTTTGCGAGCTCCTCACGCACCATTGCTGAATCCGATTCACGATACCGGCGCTGCATATTCACTACCACACCTTCAAACGGATGTTTTTTTGTCAAAAAGCCACCATGCGGGCGCTGGTATTTAAATTCAATCGGCTCATCCCCGCTGCCATACAGAACCACATCCTGTATTTTCTCCGCTAAATCGCAAAATGGCGTGTCAATTGAAAAATCATAATGCCGTGCCAACGATTCAAGCAAGGCATAATAGTAATTCGTGCGTTTATCCCATCCCCGAATCGCGCCAAATGCCAGACTTAAAGACGCATCATGCACCACACGTTGCGGATCAAAAAATTGATCAACACCTAGGCCATCACAGCCTAAACACGCGCCCATCGGGTTATTAAATGAAAACAAGCGAGGTTCCAGCTCACTCAAACTGTAACCACACTCAGGACAGGCAAAGCTGGATGAAAAAACAATATCTGAAAATTGATTATCCATGGAGGCCACGCTCACCAAGCCATCCGCCAGATTGAGTGCATTTTCAAATGATTCACTCAACCGTTGTGATAAATCCGCACGAACCTTAAACCGATCAACCACCACCTCGATGGTGTGTTTTTTACGCAAAGCCAATACCGGAGGTGAATCCAGCTCGCACAACTCCCCATCAATGCGCGCCCGAACATACCCTTTTGCTTGCAACTGCTGCAACAACTGCACATGCTCGCCCTTGCGCTCACGCACTACCGGCGCCAGAATCATCGCTTTGCTGTCTGCTGGCAAACTCAAGACATGATCAACCATCTGGCTGATGGTCTGTGCATGCAAAACTACGCCGTGTTGCGGACAGCGCGGCTCACCAACGCGTGCGAACAACAGGCGCAAATAGTCATAAATTTCAGTAATCGTGCCCACTGTAGAACGTGGATTGTGGGATGTGGCTTTTTGTTCAATAGAAATGGCGGGCGACAACCCTTCAATGGAATCAACATCTGGCTTTTCCATCATCGACAAAAACTGCCGCGCATACGCTGATAATGATTCCACATAACGCCGTTGCCCTTCCGCATACAAGGTATCAAACGCCAATGAAGACTTACCTGAACCTGACAAGCCTGTAATCACGATTAACTTGTTGCGCGGTAAATCCACATTTATGTTTTTCAAATTATGGGTTCTTGCACCACGGATACTGATAAATTGGATGGGATGTGTCATGAATATGCCTGCTTAATAATTTAGTTTAGCAATTATACACTGAATGCTCTCGTAGTATTTTCCAATGCAAGATGCTATAATTATAAAAAAAACACCATAAGTACAATCTATAAACCAAAAGAGAGAATCATATTATGGCAACGTTAAATATGGAACGAATGAAAAAGCTCGGGCTCAAGGCACTGTTAGAAGAAAAGTATTCCGATGAGGGTGCTCTTCAGGTTGCCATGGCGAAAAAGCTTCGTGAATTGACTTTTCAGTATTTGAGCGGCAATTTAGCCAATATTGTGGCAGACGGACCTGAAGTCAAAACACTGCGTGCTGCTCTCAAAGAAAACGGTTCAATGGATTCGTTTATACAAAGTCAATCCTCAAACAAAGCATGGGCTACATATTTAGAGCTTACGCTATTAGCAGAGCTTACCCAAGTTAATTTTGCCGTAAAGATGTCCAAGGACAGTGACATATTTACCGTTTTAACCGCTAACCCCAATGCAAAAAACCCTACGGTGATCATGCACAATGAACGTAACACGCACTGGAGCGCGCACGTTTCTGGCGCGAAAAAAGATACCTTAGCAGACGGGAATTGCGGCTATAACGCATTTGCCTTAAGTTTGACCGATCTCGCCCCTGAAAAACCCGTGTATTCTCAACCTATCACTACGCGAGAACAAGTTTTCGCAGACGATGCGAGTACTACTGTTATGAGACTCAAGCAAGAAGAATCTAGGCTGAACGGAAGCCTCCAAAACGCACAAAGAGCAGAGCAGGAATTTAACAATGCAATGGTAAAAATATACAACAGGTCTCCAGAGAAGCACTTGGAGATCCAAAAACAAATTCACAGCGATTATTTATTTGCCTTAAAATTAGCTGTAAGCGAGCTTCCAGACGAGGCTGGTCTAACCAACCATCCTGTTGGTGTATTGGCAACCATCAGAACTAATGAGCGATATATAAACCAAGTAGCGGCAGGATTATTAGGCAATATACCTAATTCCACCCAAGATGAGGAACCTTCTGGGCCGCGACCTGGGCGTTAGGACGAACGCGCAAATACCGGTGAACGAAACAAAACAGACACAGCAAGGGTTTCGGTATGCCGAAACCCTGCCATTAAATCCACTGTAACCACTGCAATCGCCACAATTCATAAAGAAAGATCTGATTGTCATGCTGCGCCAGAAACAACAATAAATCACTAATCTCCAGCTGGCGGTGATTAGCAACGTGCTTTACCAGCGCAGGTGCCACGCCATCAATGTCCCATTCACAGCCGTTAACAAACAATTGAAGACCCGTATCCTGATAAGCCATACGACACGTTGGATCACGCAATAAGCCACTACGCTGGCGCAGCTCGGCAATGAACTCCGCACGGGTACCCGCTTCATCATCAGACAGGGGTTCGGGCATGTCTTGTTCAGCTTGTTGATCGATGCGTGTGGCAAAACAACCAAACCAGCATTTTAAGAGTTGTTCATCATTTAGCATACTTTGCATAAGAATTTTTGCATTTAAATACGCTTGTTCCGGTATGGCTGATGTAGCAGGAAGTTCTGACCAATCCGGATCTTTATATAGTCCAGTTTTAATGGCTTTTTCAGATGCATAATCACCAAAACTGTCCCACAACTCTTGGGTTTGGTAACTGCGAAATCCAAAGGAATACGTCATGCAGTCATCACTCAGTGAAACGCCGTGATGGCCTACATGTGGAGGGAGATACAACATGTCGCCTGGCGACAGAATGTATTCTTCCTCGACATCAAACTGCGCCATGATGCGTAAATCAACATCCGCTAGGTAATTTTCAAGATTGCAATTTTTCGTGGTGAGCGACCATTTTCGCCGCCCTTCCGCCTGATATAAAAACACATCATAATTATCATAATGCGGACCAACACTCCCATGCTTCACGGCATAACTAATCATCACATCATCCACACGCCATTGTGGGATAAAATCAAAGTGAGTAAGCAGGCGTGTTACCTCAGGAACGCATCTATCCACCCCCTGTACAAGCAATGTCCAATGGGTTTCGGGCAAGGCAGCAAAATCGTCATCCTTAAACGGACCTGTCTTTAATGTCCAGTGTGGTGCTATGGCTGGCGTTTCAAATACCATCCGGCTTTCAATATCCTCTTCCAGGGCAAGCCCTGCCAATTCATCGGCAGTTAAGGGGTTTATAAAACCAGGCAGCGCTTTTCGGATCACCAGCGGTTTTTTCTGCCAGTATTCGCTTAAAAACGTTTTCACATCGATTGTTTCAAAATTAACCATTATATTTCTAGCTCCTATCAGATTTTATACAACGACAAACATACAAAAATCAATTTGTCGTCGTGAAAACACCCATTGATTCCACGACGACAAATTGATTTTTTTGTTTTTAAATCGCTTAGGAAGGTGGCCGGAATAACGTTCTTAACTCACATGACAAAGTTGCGCCCACACACGCAACATGGCCTCGCCTTTTGGCCGGATGGATGACGTGACATCACGTACTTCAACGCCATAACCTTCTTGCTGTAATCCTAACAAAACAGGGCCTAGCAACGGCGACGGCTGGCCCTCCTGATTACTCAGTGGAAAAATCCGCACCTCTTTGGCAACACGTGCCAGTTCAAAAATTTGTTGTAAATGAAAATCAACGTCCTGATTTTCCTCATCCGTAAACAAATAGTCTGGGCACAGCACCAGATCAAACGTAAAATCAGCAAAGGGCAGTGAACCCTCAGGCTCAGGCGCGCACCGCGTTACTGCCTGACTAAAACCATCCCATGAAACATTCGCACGACCTGAAGCACGCCCATATTCCAGAACATGGCTACTGAGGTTCGCGGCTGTCAATCCAAACAGATCGGTGTATTCATCAAATTTCACTCACTACTCTCCCTTCACATTGCCCCTTATACAACGTATAGTTTAACCTATATTTCAGAAACAGGAAGTCACTTCATGCATCTCGGTTTACAACACCAACTTGGCGAAACCTATGATTTACTGCGTGATAGCGTTTATCAGTTTGCCTCTCGTGAAATCGCACCTATTGCAGCACGTATCGATCACGACAATCTCTTTCCCCACCCCCTGTGGCGTAAACTGGGTGACATGGGGCTATTGGGCATCACCGTCAGCGAAGAATATGGCGGTGCAAATATGGGGTATTTGGCTCATGTTATCGCCATGGAAGAAATCTCCCGCGCTTCAGCGGCTATTGGTTTAAGTTATGGCGCGCATTCCAATTTATGTGTAAATCAAATCTATCTAAACGGCACATCCGACCAAAAACAACGCTACCTACCCAAACTCATCAGCGGTGAGCACGTCGGCGCGCTGGCGATGAGCGAATCCAATTCAGGCTCTGATGTCGTCAGCATGCAATTGCAAGCGCGGCTTCACGGGGATCACTATATTCTCGATGGCACCAAAATGTGGATTACTAATGGTCCGGAAGCCAATACCCTAGTCGTTTATGCCAAAACAGATAAATCCAATAGCGATCAACCCGACAGAAAATGCATTAGCGCCTTTATCATTGAGAAAAATTTTACGGGATTCAGTACTGCACAAAAGCTGGACAAGCTCGGCATGCGCGGCTCCAATACCTGTGAGCTGGTGTTCCAACACTGTGAAGTCCCCGCTGAAAACCTGCTGGGCGAACGCAATCAAGGTGTCCGCCTACTGATGAGCGGGCTAGATTATGAACGCACCATTCTTGCTGCCGGTCCCGTCGGCATCATGCAGGCTTGTCTCGATGTAGTGCTTCCTTATGTTCACGAACGCAAGCAATTCAAACAACCCATTGGTGAATTTCAGTTTATTCAAGGCAAACTGGCTGATATGTACACCGAATTAAACGCATCACGATCATACCTGTATGCCGTGGCTCGTGCCTGTGATAGCAACCAGGTCAGTCGCAAGGATGCCGCCAGTGTGATTTTATACACGGCGGAAAGAGCCACGCAAATGGCGTTGCAAGCCATCCAAACGTTAGGCGGCAATGGTTATATTAATGAATACCCCACAGGGCGCTTGCTACGTGATGCAAAATTATATGAAATTGGCGCGGGTACGTCAGAAATTCGACGCATGCTGATTGGACGCGAACTATTCAAGGAATACAAATGAATCCGAACGATATCGTTATCGTTGCCGCAAAACGCACACCAACCGGTGCGATGCTGGGCAACTTATCCTCGCTGTCAGCAATTGAACTGGGTGCGGTGGCACATCGCGCGGCGATCGCACAAGCGGGCCTATTGCCTGCAGACATCGATGAAGTCATCAGCGGCTGTGTCTTGCCAGCAGGACTTGGACAGGCACCGGCCAGACAAGCCGCCATCAAAGCCGACATCCCCACCGCGACGGGTGCTACCACCATAAACAAGGTGTGTGGCTCCGGTATGAAATCCGTGATGTTGGCACATGATTTGATTAAAGCCGGTGAGTCAGAAATTGTCCTCGCAGGCGGCATGGAAAGCATGAGCAACGCGCCATACCTGTTAAGCAAAGCCCGTGCCGGGTATCGCCTAGGGCATGGCGTATTATACGATCACATGTTTCTTGATGGACTCGAAGATGCCTATGACAAAGGGCGTGCAATGGGGTGTTTTGCTGAGGCTACCGCCAAAAAATTGCATTTTACCCGTGAACAACAAGATGCTTTCGCAACACTTTCCATGACACGCGCATTGCGCGCGCAAGAACTAGGCTTTTTTAATGACGAAATTGCACCGGTCATACTCTCGTGCCGCACAGGCAATACAACCATCACGGCAGACGAAAGCCCTGCCGCTGCCAAACTTGCCAAAATTCCACAACTGAAACCAGCATTCCAAGTCGATGGCACCATCACTGCCGGGAACTCAAGCTCTATCGCCGATGGGGCCGCCAGTCTGATTTTAATGACGGCGGCTAATGCCCGCGCGCGTGGACTGAAACCATTGGCCAGAATTGTGGCTCACGCCAGCCATGCTCAAGCGCCACAATGGTTTACCACAGCACCCATCCCCGCCATTCAAAAGGTATTAACCAAAGCCGGGTGGGCAATAGCGGATGTTGACCTGTTTGAAATCAATGAAGCCTTCGCCGTTGTGACCATGGCCGCGATCTCCGAATTGCAATTAGATCCTGAAAAAGTCAACATACACGGCGGTGCCTGTGCCTTGGGCCACCCGATAGGCGCATCCGGCGCCCGCGTGCTCGTGACATTGATTTATGCACTCATGCATCAACAAAAAACGCGCGGTGTGGCCGCCTTGTGTATTGGTGGCGGTGAAGCCACCGCAATGGCTATCGAGGTTCTTCATGCTTAAACAAAGTATTGTCTATCTGATATTAAGTATCCTGATTATACTGTTTGCAAATCATGCTCATTTGGGGATCGTTTATATAGATATGTTCTACACTTGGGTAGTCCTTACCTTGACCCCCTTATTCAGCCATGGCGCCTATGGCATACTGCTTCGCAACGTATTTTCGCTGGTACTGTTACCGGTCATCATTGCAGGCATTCCAGCGCTGATATATCGAGCCATTAAAGGTAAAAAAATGCCTTTTTTAATAGAAATTATCTGGGTTTTATGGCTGATCATTGTGCTGAGCAAAGTACTGATTAAATAAGGGTGCAACTGATAAAATAAGGACACACCATGGTAAAAATTGTAAGTCATCTTAATCCGGCCAATCATGAATTTAAAACCAATCATGCCGCTATGCAAACATTGGTTAATCAATTGACGGCAACCGTGACACAGATTGCAAGAGGCGGTGATGAGAAAGCGCGCGCCAGACATTTACAGCATGGTAAATTGCTGCCACGCGAGCGTTTACAACAATTACTGGATCCAGGCAGCCCTTTTCTGGAACTGTCTCAACTGGCAGCACACCACGTGTATCCTGATAACCTGCCAGCAGCCGGATTAATTACCGGGATTGGTCGCGTGGCTAACCAGGAATGCATGATTGTGATTAATGATGCCACGGTAAAGGGTGGCACCTATTACCCACTGACCGTCAAAAAACATTTACGCGCACAAGAGATCGCACAGGATAATCACCTGCCCTGTATTTACCTGGTCGACTCAGGTGGTGCGTTTTTACCTCTGCAAGATGAAGTCTTCGCTGACAGGGATCATTTCGGCCGCATTTTTTATAATCAAGCCAACTTATCGGCGCAGAATATTCCGCAAATTGCCGTTGTCATGGGATCATGCACAGCTGGCGGCGCTTACGTGCCTGCAATGGCCGATGAGTCCATTATGGTAGGCAACCAGGCAACTATTTTTTTAGGCGGCCCACCATTGGTTAAGGCGGCAACCGGTGAGGTTATCAGTGCTGAAGAATTGGGTGGTGCAGATGTACATTGCCGCCAATCCGGTGTTGCTGATTACTACGCCGACAGTGATGTGCATGCACTCATGCTCGCAAGGCGTGCCATCAGTAATTTAAATCGCCGCAAACCAGATAGCCTCTGCCGCATTGCCAGCCGTGAACCGGCTTATACTAGTATGGAAATGGATGGCATTATTCCTACCGATCCACGCAAACAATTTGATATCTTAGAAATCATTGCGCGCCTAGTTGATGGATCTGACTTTGACGAATTCAAGGCGCTTTACGGCACAACACTGGTCTGTGGGTTTGCACATTTATATGGTAACCCCATTGGCATTATTGCCAATAATGGCATTTTATTTGGTGAAAGCGCCTTAAAAGGCGCGCATTTCATTGAGCTGTGCACACAACGCCACATTCCCTTGGTCTTTTTGCAAAACATCACCGGCTTCATGGTAGGCCGCAAATACGAAGCCGCAGGCATTGCCAAACACGGTGCCAAAATGGTGATGTCTGTTGCCAATGCACAAGTGCCTAAATTTACCGTGATCGTTGGCGGCAGTTTTGGAGCCGGTAATTACGCCATGTGTGGCCGCGCCTACTCTCCGCGTTTTTTATGGTCCTGGCCGAACGCTCGCATCTCCGTCATGGGCGGGGACCAAGCTGCCAGCGTACTCGCACAAGTGAACCGCGACAAACACGCGAAACAGGGAAGCGTGTGGCCAGCAGAGGAAGAAGAACAATTCAAGGCCGCGATGCGCGAGCAATATGAAGCGCAAGGGAATCCCTATTATGCCAGCGCGCGCCTCTGGGATGATGGCGTCATCGCACCGCATGATACACGCAGGGTTTTGGGTCTGAGCTTGTCTGCCGCATTGAATGCTCCGGTTAAAGCGACGCGGTTTGGCGTGTTTAGAATGTAAGGATAGTTATCACATGACCACATTACTTAACGAAACCCAAAACCACGTGCATCTCATCACGTTTAACCGCCTTGATAAACACAATGCCTTCGATGACAAGCTATTAGCCTGCCTGCAGGAATCACTGGACAAAGCAATAGCCGATCCTGACGTGCGGGTTATCATGCTAAAGGCCAACGGCAAGCATTTTTCAGCCGGTGCCGATATGGCCTGGATGCAGCGCATGGCACAGTTTAGTGAGGCAGAAAACCTAGCCGATGCCAACGTTTTAGCGCACGTCATGTACACTTTATATCACAGCCCCAAACCAACCCTCGCCGTGGTACAAGGTGCGGCTTTTGGCGGCGGTTGCGGACTGGTTGCGGCATGCGACATTGCCATTGCAGCGACCACCGCACGCTTTTGTTTTTCAGAAGTGAGGCTGGGTTTGATTCCGGCTGTGATTAGTCCCTATGTTATTAAAGCCATTGGCGCGCGGGCGGCAACCGCGTTATTTATGAGTGCTGAAATTTTTGATGCCAAACGTGCGTTTGAATTACAATTGGTGCAGCATTGCGTGCCTGACGATGAGTTGCTGGCCTATGCGCTCAATTATGCACAACAGATAGCCCAGTTAGCGCCTAACGCCGTTCGCGCATCCAAAGCACTGGTGCGCCTCGTTGCAGACCAACCAATTGATGAAAAATTGCAACATATTACAGCCACTTTGATTGCAAAACAGCGTGTATCTGCCGAAGGGCAACAGGGCTTGCAAGCCTTTTTGAACAAGGAAATACCAAAATGGAAATAAACTATGTTTACTAAAATCCTCATTGCCAATCGAGGCGAAATCGCCTGTCGCATCATCAAAACTGCACGTCGTTTAGGGCTTGAGTCCGTGGCCATCTACTCAACGGCAGATCGAGATAGCCTGCATGTGACCCTAGCCGATAGCGCATTTTGCGTAGGCGAACCCGCTGCCAGTGCCAGTTATTTAAACATTGAAGCCATCATTGCGGTTGCGCTCGAAAGTGGTGCACAAGCCATTCATCCAGGCTACGGATTTTTATCTGAAAATCCAACCATGGCACGCGCCTGCACCGATGCTGGCATTGTATTTATAGGTCCATCCATCACCGCACTGGAAATCATGGGCTCCAAGCAACTAGCCAAACAACGTCTGGAAAAAACCGCAATCCCACTGACGCCCGGTTATCACGGACACGATCAATCCGATGCACGCCTGCGCCAAGAATCAGAAAAACTCGGCCTTCCCGTGTTGCTTAAGGCGGCCAATGGCGGTGGCGGTAAAGGCATGCGTGTCGTCAATGATATGGCCGAATTTGAACAGGCACTGGCTGGCGCTCGTCGTGAAAGCCTGGCTTGTTTTGCCGATGACACCATGTTAGTTGAAAAACTCATCCGTAATGCACGGCATGTGGAATTGCAAATCATGGCAGATAACCACGGCCAGGTTGTACACCTGTTCGACCGCGACTGTTCTATTCAACGTCGCCATCAAAAAATCATTGAAGAAGCACCGGCTCCTGATTTATCTGCCATCCTACGATACAACATGGCTGAAGCGGCCATCGCGGTTGCGCGTGCCATTGATTATCGCGGGGCGGGCACTATCGAGTTTTTAGTCGAAGGCGATAATAATTTTTATTTCATGGAAATGAACACCCGCCTGCAAGTAGAACACCCTGTCACTGAGATGATAACCGGGCTGGATTTGGTCGAATGGCAATTACGCATTGCCGCCGGTGAACCGCTGCCACTCGCACAAGCGCAAATCAAGGCACATGGACACGCCATGGAGTGCCGTATTTATGCGGAAGATCCACAGCATGATTTCCTCCCCTCCACCGGCCAGCTGCATTTTCTCGAGGAACCTACGGGTGATGGCTTGCGTATTGACAGCGGCGTCACGCTCCATTCAGTGATTAACATGCATTATGATCCCATGATCGCCAAATTAATCGCATGCGGTGAGACGCGGGATGAGGCGCTACACCGCATGCAGCAGGCACTAAAGCATTACCATATTGGTGGGGTGAAAACCAATATTCCCTTCCTGCAAGCCATTATCAATCACCCCAAATTTATTAACACCGAAATAAGCACTGACTTTCTCAGCAAAGAAAGCATTAACATGCTTACACCGGATCCAAAATTGTCCTTATTAATGACGGCCTGTGTTGACTATTTAGCCGCAATGCCGGTAGATGACGCCCTGTTCACCGACACGTTTGCGTGGCAAAATCATTTGAGCAGTCACTGGAATGTGTCCTATGTTGTGCTTGGCGCAACATATACCCTTCGCGTTACCCCGATAAGCACGAATCAGGTTACGCTGGAACTGGACAATACCTCTGTCACATGGCACATTAATCTAACGGGTCATACCCTCCATATAGACGATGGTAAACAACGCCGGCAGGCAATCGTTGAAACACGCGACAATAAATGGATAGTTTATACTGAATCAGGGCCGATGACG
Organism: Legionellaceae bacterium; assembly: GCA_038923045.1. Classification (GTDB taxonomy): domain Bacteria; phylum Pseudomonadota; class Gammaproteobacteria; order Legionellales; family Legionellaceae; genus DDPF01. Next base: position 1,181 of record JBCKWE010000026.1, on the reverse strand, counting down.
GTTGAGCGTTTTGATGTCGAGCACTCAACCTCAGGCAATACAGCCACCACGGGTCAACTCACAGCCCCGATGCCGGCAACGGTGGTTGCCATCATGAAAGCCGTCGGTGATCAAATCAAAGCCGGTGACTGTTTAATGGTATTGGAAGCGATGAAAATGGAACACCGGATTCATGCGCCAGCCGATGGGCGTCTATCGGATATTTTTTATGACATTGGTGCTCAGGTCGTTGAAGGCGCGCAGCTTGTGGCGATGGAGATCGATAAACCATGAATTACCCCCCGCACGTGACGATAATTGAGGTAGGACCACGCGATGGTTTACAGAATGAAGCGTCATTTGTGCCGACCAAAAACAAGGTGGAACTGATTAATGCACTGGCACAAACTGGCTTGAAACACATTGAAGTCACCAGTTTTGTCTCAGCCAAATCCATCCCGCAACTGGCTGACGGCGAGGCAGTTTTTCGTGCCATCGACAAGCCCGCTGGCATCCATTTTTCAGCTCTCGTCCCCAACGAACACGGCATGCATTTAGCACTGGCCGCAGGCGTTCAGAACATCGCCATCTTTACCGCCGCCAGCGAACCATTCAACCAGCGCAACATCAATTGTTCCATTGCCGAGAGTATTGCGCGTTTTATCCCGGTCATAGCCTTGGCCAAGGCGAACAACGTGCCTGTGCGCGCCTATATTTCTTGCGTATTGGGGTGTCCGTATGAGGGTAACATTGATCCAAAACAGGTCTTGAACGTAGCTCGTCAATTGATTGATCTTGGTGCTGATGAAATCAGCCTGGGCGACACCATCGGCGTCGGCACCCCCAGGCAAACACAAGCCTTGATCAAAACCCTAAAGTCCGCACTCCCATTAGCCAATCTTGCCATGCATTTTCACGATACTTACGGCCAAGCCATTGCCAACATCTACGCCGCCCTTGAATGTGGCATCACCCGCTTCGACAGCGCCATCGCGGGCTTGGGCGGCTGCCCCTACGCTCGCGGCGCCAGCGGCAACGTCGCCACCGAAGACGTACTTTACCTCATGCACGGACTAGGTATTGATACCGGCATCGATATTTTCAAAGTCGTCCATGCGGGCGACCAGATTTGTAACGTGCTGGGCAAGAAAAATCAATCGAAAGTGGCGAATGCCTTGCTGGCGAATTCAGGTTGAGGATCG
>JBCKWE010000025.1:0-24916 GCA_038923045.1 Legionellaceae bacterium | reverse complement strand
GAGGCTGGCGATTTATAGAACAAGACCTTGTGACGCACATAAGAAACAAGTACTCTACTTGCGATGCATCGCGGGGTGTCAATATGAGGAGTATTGATATATGGCACTCTACAAAAGAGATGGCGTGTGGTGGGCTGACATTTTCCACCAAGGAAAACGAGTACGCAAAAGTGCTGGGACTGAAATAAAGCAAGATGCGCAACGTTTTTACGACCAACTTAAAAATGATTTATGGAATCAAAAAGTACTGAAGTCCAAACCCACTAAGTCATGGATGGATGCGGTGGTTCGATGGCTGGAAGAGTCAACCCATAAACGAAGTTTGGAAACGGACAAGATCCATTTAACTTGGCTTGATCCTCACCTCAGAAAGTTTATGTTGGCTGACATTACTACCGACCTGATTGAAACCATTGCAAAGAAAAAAGAAAAAACGGGCGTTAAACCTTCCTCGGTTAATCGGATGCTGGAGATTCTCCGCGCTATTTTAAATCGTGCCCACAAAGAGTGGGGATGGTTAGATAGTGCACCTATCATCAGGATGAGGAAAGTGGATGATAGACGCATACGCTGGTTATCAAAGGATCAAGTAGGGCTGTTAATCAAAGAATTGCCGGTTCATCTGAAAAATATGGCCGCTTTTACATTAGCAACAGGTCTACGTGAATCGAATGTCACTCAGTTGAAATGGAGTCAAGTTGATCTGGATAAAGGGCATGCCCTTATTCATCCCGATGAGTCCAAGACAAACCGAGCCATTCCAGTTCCTTTAAACAAGCAAGCGCGTTCAATTGTTCAAGCTCAAAAAGGCAATAACCCTGTGTATGTTTTTACATACCAAGGAAATCCAGTTACCCGGTGTAATAACCATGCATGGCGAAAGGCTTTAGAAAGAGCCGGTATTGAGGATTTTCGCTGGCATGATTTACGTCACACTTGGGCAAGCTGGCACGTGCAGAATGGGACGGCGTTACACGAGTTACAACAACTCGGTGGGTGGTCAACCTATGAAATGGTATTGCGGTATGCACACCTTTCTAGTGAACACTTAAAAGTAGCTTCGGAACGAATTCATGACACGTTTTTGCCACAGTAAATTGGTTTTTGTGACACAGTAGACAGCTAAGTCCTTGATTTTAATGGTGCGCTCGGAGGGACTCGAACCCCCGACACCTTGGTTCGAAGCCAAGTACTCTATCCAGCTGAGCTACGAGCGCGTGTTTGGTTTTACAAAATGGTGGGTCGTGTAAGATTCGAACTTACGACCAAGAGATTAAAAGCCTCCTGCTCTACCGACTGAGCTAACGACCCCAAGGTACATGCACGAAATAATATGCCGAACGCTGCTCCTAAAGAGGAGGGAATGATACCGGAACATGCCAAAATATCAAGTATTTTCGATTAATAAATTTTCATTGGTTGCCAGAATAGGCATCCCACTAATAGCTAAATGTTCACAATGTTCGGCATATCGGTTTCGAGGCACCAGTAACAGCAACACATCAGCCCCCATAGCACCGCAACCTTTAATCGCTAGGAGATCAGCATTTTTTTTCAATAATTCAATCTGTTGCGCGCTGTGAGTCGCGACCAAGCCCATTTGTAGCAAACGCTGGTGGTACGCATTAACAGCGTCAATCACACCAGAGCTGTCTGCTGTTGCAAACGCCGATTTTGCTGACTCGACAATGGCTGCCAATTGTGCAATATCACCCATAATACTCAGGGTTTGTAAATGTTGATGTGTCGCGAGCTTTTGACCTGTGTGTACCAAAATAAATGCCAGATCATCAAATGGCCAAGCATACGCTTGGCACAGCGCTTGCTGACGATGAATATACACGCAGCCACGCAATGATTGCGCCAATAGGTCATAACCACTAGGGCGCACACCAAACCCCTGCCAGGCGAACTGGAAATAGGCATTCAGCATGTCATCCTGTGTGGTTTGTTTATTTTGCAAGTGATTACTTGCAAACCAAGCACCAAGGAATTGCGCGCTTGACGCCCCCAGACCTCCACGGCCATGGTAAGGATCTTTCCAAAGCAGGCCGTTATCTGCATTTACTTGGTGCGTCCACAGCCTTCCTGCCGGTGAATCCGGATGAATGCCCTGCAAACCGGGCTCATTTGTTAAGGTCAATTCAAAACAGGGTGAGGTTGTAAGAATAATCGCAGGAGCGCCTGCGATTGCTGCGTACTCCCCAAGAAAAAATGTTTTTGCAGGAATTGACCATTTCATGAAATAACCTATGTCTCTCTGATTTCAGCTAGCAATTCACAGGCATGACTCAGACTGACACGCTTGTGAATAACTAGCCTAGCTTCCAGACGAATTTTCAAAGCAGGTATTTCATCCGCCGTAGCCCCCGCAACCAGCAGCAAATTATCCAAATGCAATTTCATATGCCCATGAATAATGCCATCAGTACAAAGTGCCGTAATGGCGCCTAAATTTTGCACAAGACCGACGGCCGCAATAACACGGGATAATTCATTTGCTGATTCTACCTTGAGCATACGCAAACACAGGCTGGCGGTTGGATGCAACGAGGTCACGCCGCCCACCGTACCCACAATAATGGGCGCGGTTAACTCCCCGGTCAACACACCATCCTGATAGCGCCAGCGTGAAATGGCCTGATACGTGCCATGACGTGCAGCAAAAGCATGCACGCCTGCCTCAACTGCGCGCCAGTCATTCCCAGTCGCTATCAACACGGGGTCCATCCCGTTCATCACACCTTTATTATGTGTTGCCGCACGATAGGGATCTGTTTCTGCAAACAATGACGCTTCCTGAAGACGCTCCCCCAACATCGGTTCAACATCACGGATAGTAACTCTGGCCGTAGTCAGTTTCTGATCATTCAAATTTGACAGTATGCACATGGTCACGCTTTCGCCGGTCAAGTTTTCGAGGGGTATTTTTAAATACTCAAGCACTTGATTAAGGATATTGGCACCCATGGCGTCACAGCTATTCATCGTCAAATGGATGATCGCCATGTCTCCACCATCGGCGCGAATCAACCGGCGCAGTTGCAGATCAACAACACCTCCCCCACGTCGAACCATACTGGCAGCTACATCTTTATTGGCTTTTTCGATTAAAAATGCTTTATTTTCATGAAAAATCGTCGAAAACAGTTTGAAATTGCTGATCTTCGCAAACTGGATTTGACCGATAATGCAATCACCTGCAACATGGGTTGTGATATCCCCATGCTGTCTTATCCATTTTGCCGTTTTCGACAAAGCGGCAATAATCGAGGTTTCCTCCACTGCCATGGGAATCACATAATCGCGGCCATCAATACAAAAATTAGTGGCAACACCCAATGGGAGCTGGAAATAACCAATCACATTTTCAATTAATTGATCAGCCAGATTGGCGTCCTGCATGCCACCTTGATCTAGATAGGTCACATCATCAGGCGTCATGGCGCCGAGTTCCACCAAGCGTTTAAAACGTTCATCACGGGTTAATTTAGAAAAGCCTAAAAATAATTGACCGGCATTTTTTACTAACGACATGCCTTCTCCTTTAAATCCTGCAAAACACGGCTACCCGTACAAAACATGGCAACCTTTAATTCATATTCAATGGTTTGCATCACCGCTTGCACTTGAGCTGCGGAATGCAATGCCGCTTGCAGCATCGGCTTGGCAAAGCTGACAGTGGTGGCGCCTAAAGCAAATAGTTTGGCCGCATCTAGCCCATGACGAACACCGCCAGAGCCCCACACTTCAAACGAGGGCGCGATTGATGCAGCATTGCAAACGCTTTGCACGGTACCAATACCCCAGTTACGAAACGTCATCGAGGCTTGTTGTCGCATCGGTTCATCAACCGCACGATGCCCCTCAATTCGACCCCAATGCGTGCCGCCTAAACCACTGACATCAACAACAGCAACTCCAATATCATTCAAACGTATCAAAGTTGAGCGCGAAAAACCACACCCCGTTTCCTTCACCACCACAGGCAAGGGCAATGCCTTGACCAAATCAGCCAATGCCTGCCAGCAGCCTTTAAATGCCGGCGTGCCTTCAGGTTGAATGCATTCTTGTAACGGATTGCAATGAACAATCAAGGCATCGGCTAGCAATGTCTCAGTTAAGGCCTGAATTTGCGACAACGGGGTAGAAATTAATTGTGCGATACCTATATTACTGAATAGGGATACATCAGGAAACTCCTGTCGCAATGGCTGCCAAGCACGCGGTGCATTGTGATCCGTCAATTCACGCCGTTGGGAACCAACGCCCATTGCCCAACCCGTTTCAGCGCAGGCTGCAACAAGGTTGCGATTGATATCATCAGCATCACGATGACCTGCCGTCATGGAGCCCACCATAAACGGTTTGGCCACAGTGCGTCCAAAGCGCATGCCAGCCATGTTGATGTCATTAAAATCAAGATCCGGTAACGCTTCATGAATTAACGTCACGCTATCAAACGTGTTTAATTCCTCGGCCTGATTGGCTTGCATAAGCGCCAGTTCGATATGATCCTGCTTGCGTTTTTCAAATTGCCTGTAATCGCCTGACATTTTCCTGCCATCATAGGTGAGAAGTTGGTTTGAATTTTAACATATTCTTCGGCCGGTCACAATTTAAATGGGACAGCCCTGACCAATTGGTAGTTTACCGTGGCAGAAAAAGGCTATTCGTATTATGCTTGGGTTTTTATAAGACGATAGTGATTATGACGAAAGCCGACTTTGTCCATGACCATGAAAAAAACCATTATATCTGTACGGGCAACTGGTCCATATTGAATCGTGACGCCCTGAAGTCGCAAATTAATATTATCGAATGGCCAACGTCACAAACAGTAACCATCAACGGTGAAAAACTGACTCATCTAGATAGTGCTGGTGCGCTGACCTTGATGCAATGCATGACCCTTTTGCAAGATAAAAAAAACACAGTCACATTAACCGACTTCAACTCGCAGCAACGTGATCTCCTCACTGTGCTGGAAGATAACCAAGCAGCCCTAGATTACAATCCACCGGGGCCTGAGTCACTTGGATTTGTACGTGAAATGGGCAAGGAAACCATTCACAAAGTAGAACAGGTTTCAGGACTGATTATGTTAGTGGGTGACCTGACCTATAAACTATTTCGAGCCGTACGCCTGTGGAAGCGCTTCCAAATCCCGGCCATTATGTCCAATATCAATAGCACGGGCATCAAAGCCCTGCCCATTGTTGGGCTGCTCTCATTCCTCATCGGTGTCGTGCTCGCCTATCAAATGGGTTTACAGTTGGAAACCTATGGCGCGAATGTTTACATTGCCTATGTATCCGGCATGGCTATTTTTCGAGAGTTCGCCCCTTTAATCACGGCGATTATTGTGGCAGGACGGACCAGTTCAGCCTTCACCGCACAACTGGGTAGCATGAAAATCAATGAAGAAATTGACGCGCTCTATACCATGGGCCTATCGCCCACTGAATTATTGGTGGTGCCGAAGGTTCTCGGTTTATTGCTCGTGTTCCCTCTCTTGATTTTTTGGGCGGATGCGTTCGCTACCCTGGGCGCGATGCTAATGGCTAAGGCCATGTTAGGCATTGGTTATTATGATTTCATGTCCCGCATACAAGACGCCGTGGGTTTGAAACCACTGATGCTGGGCTTGTACAAGGCACCTGCTTTCGCCATTCTGATTGCGCTGGTCGGTTGTTTTCAAGGATTCCGTGTTGAGTCAAATGCAGACAGTGTGGGCACTCAAACAACAAAAAGTGTGGTTCAGGCTTTGTTTTTGATTATCATCACAGACGCCGCCTATTCCATTATCTACAGCTGGCAGGGATTATAAATGCCTACACCCATTATTGAAATTAAAGGTTTAAAAAATTACTTAGGCGGACAATGGGTACATTCTGACGTGAACCTCACCGTGAAAAAAGGCGAAATACTGGCCATCATTGGTGGCAGCGGCAGCGGTAAAACCACCATTTTACGCTGCATTCTGATGCTATTAAAACCAACAGCCGGTTCAATCCGCGTGTTTGGTGAAGATATCAGCGCGCTGGATGAACAAGGTGCAAATGCGCTGCGTCGGCGCTGGGGCATGCTCTTTCAACACAGCGCCTTGTTTTCCGCGATGACCGTGTTGGAAAACATCATGTTCCCTATGCAGGAACTTGCGAAGCTTGATAAAAAATTCATGCAAGAACTAGCATTGCTCAAACTGGCGTTGGTGGGTTTGCCAATGATTACCGCGGGTAAATACCCATCCGAATTGAGTGGCGGCATGCAACGGCGAGCCGCGGCGGCAAGGGCCATCGCCATGGATCCTGAACTGCTCTTCCTTGATGAGCCCACATCAGGTCTTGACCCCATCAGCGCGAAACTATTTGACAAGCTCATTGTATTTTTACGCGACACGCTGGATTTAACCATTGTTATCATCAGTCATGATATTGACTCATTGAAGCGAACCTCTGACCGGGTTGCGTTTATAGGGAACGGGGAGGTCATCAGCGTGCAGCCGATTGACGCATTAATGAAAAATAAACATCCATTGATTGCTGATTACTTCAGTAAAATCTAAACTAGTAGTAATATAATAAAGGGGGTATAACGCTTGGAATCGAAAACCAATTATTTTATCGTGGGCCTGACCGTATTAATTCTTGCCACAGGTCTACTAGCGGCAGGGCTTTGGCTCTCGATTGGATTTAATAAAAAAAAATACAACACCTACACAGTCTACATGCGTGAAGCCATCTCAGGCCTCTCTGAAGATTCACCCGTCAAGTACAATGGTGTAAAAGTGGGGTTCATTAGTCAAATTCAACTCCATGACCAAGACCCGCAGCAAGTAAAACTGCAAATCAAGGTTGAGGAAGGAGCGCCCATCACCGCCAGTACAACAGCTTCATTAATTGCACAAGGCATTACCGGAGCGACCTATTTGGGGTTATCAAACAGCTCATCAACCCTTCTTCCCATACAAAAAACACCGGGCGAAGCTTATCCTGCCATCCCGTACAAACCGTCATTTTTTTACTTGCTGGAAAAAAATGTGACGAAAGTCACCGACGGGATGAATCGTGTTTTTGATAAGGAAAATACCCAGCATATTAAAAATATGCTCACCAGCCTTGAAAAAATATCGGCCATGATTGAGAAAAACAATAACAACCTGAATAAAAGCCTCAAGGATTTGCCCTTGCTTATTAACGAGATCAAAAACAGCGCCCGTCAATTTAACGCCACATCTCATGACATCTCGGCAGTAAGTTTACAGCTTTCAGCAACGCTGAAAGCTGGCAGAAACAGCATTGATAAAATATCACAACAAGCCATACCGCCTGCCGTTTTGTTGCTACGCCGTCTGGATTTAATTGCAGCCAACCTTGAAAAAGTGAGTGCTGACATGCGGCAAAACCCAGCGGTCATTATCCGCGGCAGTGCCGCACCGAGACCAGGACCAGGAGAACGATGTTGAACAAAATCAAGTTTGCTTTGTTGCTCAGTGCTTGTTGGACAATAATTGCCTGTTCGCCCATCCAAAACGCGATTAGCGACCAATACAAGCTGGAAACCTTTAGTGCGAAAAAAAAGGCCGTCAAACAGACGTCTCGCTCATTATTAATCTCCCAGCCCGATGCAATTGCAGGTTATCAAACCGAACAAATGTTATACATTGATAAGCCATTTGAGTTAAGCAATTTTGCTCACAGCGCCTGGATTAGCAGCCCTGCAAATATGCTATATCCCCTGATCACCCAGAGTTTGCAACACAGCCATTATTTTTATGCCGTCGCATCAGGACCTAATGCTGATAAAACTGACTATCGACTGGATACGCAACTTATCGAATTACAGCAGAATTTCCTGACAAAACCCAGTGTTGTGGAGTTGGTCGCGAATGTAGTGCTAACGCATATCGAAGACAATCGCGTTGTTTCCTCGCTCATCATCCGTGAACGAGTTACCTGTCTGGAGGATACACCTTATGGTGGCGTAGTGGCCGCTAACCGCGCTACATCTGCATTTACAGCTAGGTTGACTGACTTTGTAATCGAAAGGGTAGGACGAGATAGGTGAGGAAGTATAATAAGCACGGTATGGCGTAAACTTTAAAACAATTATACAATAGAGCGCGTAGTCGAATCGCGTTAAAATTCATCATTTAAGGAAATAAAGAATGAACACCAGATCATTTATAAAATTAGGGCTTGTTGCCTCTTGCGTCATCTTGCTTGCCGCCTGTTCAAAAACACCAGGCAGTGCTGATGGCTCTGGCGCCGAAGGCGGTTTATCTGCTCATGGACTGGGTCAATCCGGTGGGTTTGCAGGTCAGGAAGCTGGCGAAATGTATACTACAAAAGCACCTCACAATCAGATCTACCTGTATCAATATGACAGCAGTACGCTGGAAGGAAAATATGTTGCCTCTGTAAACGCTCAAGCTGATTACCTGAAATCGCATGCCGGAGCGCGTGTACTGATTGCAGGGAACACCGATGAACGTGGTAGCCGTGAATACAACGTGGCTCTAGGCGAGCATCGCGCCAATTCAGTAGCCGATATCATGCGTATGGCGGGCGTTGACCGACAACAAGTGCGTGTTGTGAGCTATGGTAAAGAGCGTCCTGCTAATTTGGGTCATGATGAAGCCTCTCATTTACAAAATCGTCGTACCGAATTGACTTACGAGTCTACAAGATGATGAATCGACTCCTGTTTGCCGCTTGTTTTTGTGCCTGTCTACTCCCTTTCAACGCATTTTGCGAGGCTGAGGTAGTGGATGATAGCGAAAATTTTGCGCTTCTAGAGGAACAACAGGCGCCTTATGAGTCGCCTGTTGCTCATGATGACAATGAAGATAGATCGTCGTATAGCAATAATAATACCCAGGATGAACCACCGCTTGCCAAAGAAAACAACCCGACCCACGACCGCAGTAACGGCTATGCAAACCTGCTGGATAAAGTTCAGGGACTGCAACAGGAAGTACAAGAACTTCGTGGTCAACTGGACGTGCAGGCGCATGACCTTAAATTATTGCAAGAGCAACAATTATCATTTTATAAAGACTTGGACGCACGTTTGCGTGATGTACCAGTAAAAGGCATGGCAAACAAGCCGTTAACAGCTGTCACTATTGGTGAAAAACCCATCGTAGCCACAACATCACCAGAGACATCTATACAACCCGCCGCAATGGTTATGCCACCTGTTCAGCCCGTTATTGGCGCGGGGCGGACCAATCCCGCTAATGAGCAAATCAGCTATCTCGCAGCCTATGAACTAGTAAAAGACAAACAGTTTGATGAGGCATTAACAGCCATGCAAACGTTTGTCACAAAATATCCCCATGGTGGCTACAGCGCCAATGCCCAATATTGGCTCGGCGAACTGTATATGGTCAAAAACGACTACCTTCAAGCCATTGAACATTTTAACGTGGTAATGCAAGAATTCCCCTCATCCAGCAAAAATGCAGCAAGCCTGTTAAAAGTTGGCTATGCATTGGCGGGTCTGGGAAAAACAGCTGAAGCGCGTGCAAAATTACAGGAGGTTGTAAAAACCTTCCCAGACACCAGCGCTGCAAAACTCGCAACTGCAAAATTAAACACATTACGAACGCAATGAAATCCTTACGCATCACTGAAATTTTTCATTCGCTGCAAGGCGAGTCGGTCAGGGTGGGCTTGCCTACCGTGTTCGTTCGCCTGACCGGATGCCCCTTACGCTGCCAATACTGTGACACCGCTTACGCCTTTAGTGGCGGCAATCAGGTACAAATGGACGATATCTTGGCACGCATTGCAGCATTTGGCTGTAAGCATGTTTGCGTGACGGGTGGTGAGCCGTTGGCACAACCTAGCTGTATTGAATTACTGAAACGCCTGTGCGATGCGGAACACACGGTGTCCATAGAAACCAGTGGTGCGTGTGATATTGCAGCCGTTGATCAACGCGTCATGGTGGTCATGGATTTAAAAACGCCCGATTCAGGTGAGTGCGGAAGAAACATGCTCACAAATATCCCTCATCTTAAACCCACAGATCAAATTAAATTTGTATTGTGCAGTCGTGAAGACTACCAATGGGCATGCGCCATGCTGAACGAGCACCATCTTGCAGACCTGGCTCACATTCTTTTTTCACCCAGCTGGAACCAGTTGAACCCGACAACCCTGGCTGACTGGATCATACAAGATGGTCTGCCCGTGCGTTTTCAACTGCAATTGCATAAAATTTTGTGGAATGACGCACCAGGGCACTAGGAGAACACATATGCACTGGTTTGCTCAGGCACCTGCCAATATTGCCTTGATTAAATACATGGGCAAAAAAAATCATAAAAAAAATGTACCGGCCAATCCTTCCCTCTCTTATTCGCTGGACAACCTGCGCACTAAGGTCATGCTGGAAATGAATTCTGGCAAACAGGACGTTTGGGAATCATTAAACATCCCAGGTGCTGAGCCATTGATCTTATCAACCGCCGCACAGGAACGGTTTCTACGTCACTTGGGCAATTTAAAACAGCACTTTAAGTACACAGGCTCTTTTATTGTCCGCTCCAGCAATAATTTTCCGCACAGCAGCGGATTGGCCAGTTCCGCATCCAGTTTTGCCGCCCTTACCAAATGTGCCGCACTGGCATTAAGTGAACTAACGCAGAGCCCGCTTCCATCCATTGAAACACAAGCAGCGCTTAGCCGTGAAGGCTCAGGATCATCATGCCGCTCATTTTTTTCACCCTGGGCGTTGTGGGACGATGAGACGGTTACAGCCATTCAGCTGCCCTATATGCACTTGATTCATGAAGTGATTGTCATCAGTAAAAATGAAAAAGCAGTCTCCTCAAGTGCCGCGCATCAGCACATTCTCACCAGTCCCTGGTACGCCGAACGACCTGCGCGCGCGCGTCAAAACCTGAAACGGTTGCTGGATGCCTTCACCACAAAAGATTGGGCTGCGGCTTATGAAATTTGCTGGCATGAATTTCAAGACATGCATCGTTTATTCACCACCTGCGCGCAACCTTTTTCCTACATGACAGACAAGACCACAACAGCATTAAACACACTGCAAGATGCATGGCATCGTTTTGGAGACGGCCCAATCGTCACCATGGATGCAGGGCCGAACATTCATATACTCTACCGTGCAGATCAGGCTGAAATGGCCATTGAGTTCAAACAAGAATACCTGACAGGCAATTATGATCTGCTGTAACTTTGAAACCACGACACATGGTAAATGGATTTTGGCAGGCGAACATGCGGTACTCCGCGGACACCCTGCGCTGGTTTTTCCAATCAACGAGAAAAAACTAGCATTGCGCTATCAATCATCCTCTGGATTACATATCGATTATGCAGGAGATGAGTACACTGACATGCCACAATTATTCAGGAACGTACTAGAACACGGCCTACAAATTCTGAGCCTACCCATGGATGCAATCCACGGGCAGTTTCATGTGATCAACAACATCCCAGTGGGTGTGGGTATGGGCGCCTCGGCCGCGCTTTGCGTGGCCATATCACGCTGGTTTACAGCGCAGCAGATGCTCACAAAAATGGATACAGCGCACTTTGCGTGTGCGCTGGAACATCTGTTTCATGGCAAGAGCAGCGGCCTGGATATCGCAGGCGTTGCAGCGACCACAGGCATTTATTTTCAGCAGGGCATCACCACCACAATCAATCAAACATGGCAGCCGCAGTGGTTTTTATCCACCTGCGGACAAGCCAGCATGACATCTACGTGTATCCATAGGGTGCAAACCTTATGGCAAACCAATCCCGCATTAGCTAAGACTATCGATAAGCAAATGCATGCCAGTGTGCTTGAAGCACGCACAGCACTCGAAGAAAAAAACACCCAAAACCTCGCCAGCGCCATCAACAAAGCCGCCGACTGCTTCCTGCAATGGGATTTAATCAGCGAAAGCTTGCAACACCACATGCAAACCCTACGAGATAACGGCGCGATTGCGGTTAAACCGACTGGATCTGGTGGTGGCGGTTATGTTTTGAGTTTATGGAATGATGCCCCTAGCGTTTCTACACTTGCTTTAATTTCCGTTTAACTCTCGGGACGACGTGGGGAGTTACAGTCTTTTTCATAGCCATTGATATATTTCAAACGCGTTGCTATATTTTAAACGGAGGGACTGCCGGCTATTTTTATTATAGGTCCAATATATTAAGTACGACATGACAAGGAGCCCTGTCTACAACCGTGCATAGGCAGGTAAAAATTAGGTTAGATAAGGTGGACTTTTATGAAAAATGCACTATTAATAGCGGTAAGTTCTGGTTTTGGCGGCTATGGCGATTACTTATTCGCTCTGAAATTATCGCAGCAATTGCAAAAGAAATATACCGATGCCAGTAAAGAAGTTCCACCTATTTATATAGTCACTCAAGAAACTGGAAAAAAGAAAATTTGTGATTTAAGAGGCGACATGGAGTTTGGTGTTTCTGTATTAACTCCAAGCGAATTAGGGGATAAAATTAAGGCTATGGAAATTGAGATCGGTCATATATTCGAAGGTCCAGTATTTCAGACAGAACTTATGGATAATATTGATATAGCGCTCACTGGTACACTAAAGCCTGTTCCACTCACTCTGATACCAGAATACGGCTTCAATCATAAGCAGCGCAGAAAAATAATTGGAGAACATGGGTCTTATCTCAGAACACACATGAAAAATATACAATACCTCAACACATTGTATTCCGGATTTAATGAAAAGGCTGATGAACATGGAATTCTGCTAAGTAACGATATAGATACCCCTCCTGCACCTGATGCCCTGGTTGCTAAGTTAGACGAGAAAATACGCAAACTTTTAGTCGACAGGACTGATATTGTGGAATATAAGGCAAATACCGAACTTTCCATGCAATATAGCCATGATAAATTCATGGCTATTGGTGGCCATGCTCCAGCTGTCCATTTTCTCAAAATTCACCGTGAATTTATAAAGGATAGCAAAAAAAACCAGGATGTAGTAATGGTTGGTAATAGTATGGAGCATAAAATTACAGCACTGCACACTATTAAGGACCAGTTAATCAGCGATGGTTTTGAACAAATTTCCTTCTGCAATGCTGAAAATAAAAGTGAGTATAAAGTGTATGATTCTGGCAAGCTTGGAAAAGCTTATCGTTTGATCTATGCTGCTGGGATGTCACATGAGTCAATGATTGCCTGCGCTGCTTTATCTGGCCCACTCATTGGCGCAACAGGTGATCAATCGCTGGGTGAAGCATTAAGCGGTAATCGAATGATGGTTTATGAATGCTTAATTCATAAACTTGAGTTAATTAAAGACTACGACGCCGCAATGATCAAAGAATCAGGCAATGATCCTCAAATTATCGATGCACTAAAACTGCTACGTACTGCTTCCTTTGATTCGGAATATCAACATTTAGGGATGTTACTACGGGATACTGGATTTCAGTCAAGGTTTACTGCCTTGAATAAAGCGCTGATGACAAACCATGATTTCGTTAGCCATGTTGTGCGTGAAGCATTAGGCTGGGATCCTGCTTTAGGTGCAGTGGAAGCTCCTTTACCGCAAGGAACAGAAGTCAGTCTTAATCTGGCTAGAAAATATAGAGCAGTGGTGAGCCCGAGGAGAGTGGGTGGAGACAACATTGAAGAGCAAGCACCAGGTGATTTAGGAGAGCCAACCACTTTAGATAGAAAATAGTATATAATAATAAAAAAATCTATGTTCGGGAGAGTATGATGAGATTACAAATTATTGAAGCCATTAAAAATACGTTTGGATTGAGTAAAAGCGATGATATAGCCAGGCTGAATAGCAATGGTGAAGTAACCAAAATCGATCGATTGGTAGATTTAATTAAACTTTTATTGGATGATGGATACCCCCAAAAAGTGATTGCCATGGCACTAGAGGATGTTGTTTTGCATATCAAATTGAAAGATATGCGAACAGAAAAAGAAGTGGCGTTACTTGAGCAAATAAAACAACTTGTTTATAAACCAATGGATGATCCTTCAAGTAGCATTGATGACGAGCCAGCCTATAGAGGAGCAGTAAATTTCACCTAGATAGAACATTCGTGATGTTTCCGGTGACACCGGTTCTAAAAGCAAAAAATAATTAAAAAATTCCTAGTTTTTTCAAACGATACGATCATGCTACGCGCAATTGTTATTGATAACGCGTTGGACGACGATGACTCAAAAAAAAATGCCGGAAATTATCGACCTGCCCGAAGGGAGGATTGATGAAATTAAGACCCGCTTGGCTAAGATTAGCTGGTATGCTGGTTGAGCAAGCTGCGCAGGCATTTTTTATCTGGCACGGCGTGATGCCGGATGTGCAGCCTGTATTGCGCTCCTTATCTGCTATACCTATACTGTTAAAAACGGGATAACTCGGGAACGTATGTGGACATTGCAGAACTGTTAGATTTTGCTGTAAAAAACAAGGCATCCGATTTGCATCTGTCGGCAGGAGAGCCTCCTATCGTGCGTATTGATGGTGAGTTACGCCAGTTTGACCAGCCAGTTATGAGTCAGAATGAACTGGTAAAAATACTTGATTCCGTCATGAAAGACAATCAACGTAATGACTATAAAGAAAGGCTTGAAACGGATTTTTCATATGAAAGCAATCAGGCTCGCTTTCGTGTGAATGTGTTTACGCAGGAGCGTGGAGCGGCCGCGGTGTTTCGGGTTATTCCTACAATCATCCTGAGTATGGATGCACTCAATTTGCCGCCTGTGTTCACTCAACTGTGTTCCTATTCGCAAGGGCTTGTTCTGGTGACAGGACCCACCGGTTCTGGGAAAAGCACTACCCTTGCGGCCATGATTGATTATATTAATAAAACGCGCGCTCAACATATCATTACCATTGAGGATCCCATTGAGTTTATTCATCGCTCCAACAAATGCTTGATTAACCAACGCGAAGTATTTCGAGATACACGTAGTTTTTCTGCCGCATTGCGATCGGTTTTACGGGAAGATCCCGATGTTATTCTGGTGGGTGAGTTGCGTGATCTGGAAACGATACGCCTTGCCATGACGGCTGCAGAAACAGGGCATTTGGTGTTTGCTACGTTGCATACCAGTTCTGCCGCAAAAACGATTAGCCGCATCATCGATGTTTTTCCAGGTGATGAGAAGCCCATGATACGCTCCATGTTATCTGGATCACTGCAAGCGGTGGTTGCTCAAACGTTATTAAAACAAACCGCTGGCGGACGGATTGCCGCGCTGGAAATTATGATTTGCAATGCGGCGATTCGTAATCTGATTCGCGAGGACAAAGTCGCTCAAATGTATTCCTCTATTCAAACAGGCATAGCAGTCGGCATGCACACCCTTGATCAACATTTAACAAAACTCGTAAGTGAAAATATAATTTCTATGGAAACAGCCCGGGAAGTGGCTGTTTCCAAGGATTCATTCTAACGGACTCATCTGCTTATGAAAACCTGTTTGTGGAGCCAATTATTCGCTACCCTATCTTCCCTGTCCCGGCTGCTGGCGTTTCAGGATCACTACCAATCGCAGGCCCAGCAGTTCTCATGGGCCATCCCTACGCGCCAGAAAAGGCGCGTAGTCCACAATTTTTTAATCAGCCACTGCTTGGAAGCCCTACAGGCAGTATTAAGGAGTGACTATGTTTTATCGACAGATTGTTTTGCTGTGTTCGGTGTGGCTTACAGCACCCCTGCAAGCGCTTGCTTTACCTGATGACACGCAACTTTCTGTTTGGGCCAATGAGGCAATTGTTGCGACGTTCTCTTATAATTATCAAAATTTTTTGCCGCGTCAAAAAGAAATTGCCAAGTATTTTACGGCGGATGGCTGGATCAGGTATAGCAAAGCCTTGCTGGATGCCAAGCTGGCCGACAGCATAAAAAGCAATGCTTATTATGTCAGCGCCGTCGCCACCCTGCCTCCGGAAATAAAATCCGTGAAGGATGATCAATGGCAGGCTGTAATGCCTGTGTTGGTGGTTTACACAAATCCTGCCTATAAACAAAAACAAAATTTAATGGTGACGATTAGCTTCCTCGAACCACCAGATGGAACCGGTGTGCGAGGTTTGGCTATAACGAATTTACAGGCAGTGGTTGTGAAGCCGCCTTGTGAGTGCGCAATGAAGGATAGCGTTAAGGCTGTGGCTTAGGCCGGTAGGTGCAACACCCTCATCCGCCCTATCGGCACCTTCTCCCGCGCGCGGGAGAAGGGACAAAACCTTAACTTTTCAGCATTTTTCGGGCTTTATGAATCGCGCGAATCTGCGCAACAGCACAAGCTAGCTCAGCCGATGCGAGGGTATAATCTACCGCCGCACCTTTGTTTGCAATGGCTTCTTCAGCGCGTGCTTTGGCGGCCAGAGCGGCTGCTTCATCGAGGTTGTCGGCACGTTCAACGGTATCAGCCAGGACGGTAACATAATACGGTTGAACCTCCAGCATACCGCCAGAAACATAATACACCTCCTGTGTGCCACCTTGTAGCGTGATACAAATTTCACCAGGCTTTAGCACCGTTAATAACGGCGCGTGCCCTGGTTTAATGCCTATCTCGCCGAGTTCACCCGTGGCAACTACCATTTCAACGACGCCAGAAAAAATTTCCTGCTCAGCGCTGACAATGTCTAAATGTGTTGTTATAGCCATATCGGGTTGCCTCATAGGGTTTTAGCTTTCGCAACAGCCTCGTCAATGCTACCGACCATGTAGAACGCCTGTTCTGGCAAGTCATCGTATTCTCCCGCCAAAATCCCCTGGAAGCCTTTAATTGTGTCTTTGAGTGATACGTATTTTCCAGGTGAGCCTGTGAATACTTCAGCAACAAAGAAAGGCTGTGACAGGAAGCGTTGAATTTTACGAGCACGTGTCACGACGCGTTTATCATCTTCTGATAATTCATCCATGCCTAAAATGGCAATGATGTCTTTCAGCTCCTTATAACGTTGCAGCGTTTGCTGTACACGGCGTGCTGTATCGTAATGTTCCTGCCCTACGATCAAGGGATCCAGCTGACGTGAGGTTGAATCCAGTGGATCAACCGCCGGGTAAATACCCAACTCCGCAATTTGGCGTGACAACACAACCGTCGCATCCAAATGCGCAAACGTGGTTGCAGGCGATGGATCAGTCAAGTCATCTGCAGGAACGTATACGGCCTGAATTGAGGTAATGGAGCCTGTTTTGGTAGAGGTAATGCGTTCTTGCAACATACCCATTTCTTCCGCTAGCGTGGGCTGATAACCTACAGCCGATGGCATACGACCTAATAGTGCAGATACTTCAACACCCGCAAGCGTATAACGGTAAATGTTGTCGATAAACAACAGGACGTCACGGCCCTCGTCACGGAATTTTTCAGCCATAGTCAGACCCGTTAGCGCGACGCGTAGACGGTTGCCTGGTGGCTCGTTCATTTGTCCGTAAACCAGCGATACTTTATCCAGTACGTTAGAATCTTTCATTTCGTGATAGAAGTCATTGCCTTCACGCGTACGCTCGCCCACGCCTGCAAATACAGAGTAGCCGCTATGTTCAATCGCAATATTCCGGATTAACTCCATCATATTAACCGTTTTACCTACACCAGCGCCGCCAAACAAGCCGACTTTACCGCCCTTGGCGAACGGACAGAGCAAGTCAATTACTTTAATACCGGTTTCCAGCAACGTTTGGCTGCCAGCTTGATCTTCAAAGCTGGGAGGTGCGCGGTGAATAGACCAATGCTCTTCAGCATCAATTGGGCCCGCGTCGTCGATAGGACGGCCTAAAACATCCATAATGCGACCTAAGGTTTTGATACCAACGGGAACCTGAATGGGCATGCCGGTATTATGTGTTTTCGTACCGCGTTTCAAACCATCTGTTGTGCCCATAGCAATCGTGCGTACTACACCATCACCCAATTGTTGCTGCACTTCAAACACCAGTTCGCCGTCAACTTGTTTCAGCGCATCATTAATTTTTGGCACGCTATCACGTGGATATTCCACGTCAACAACTGGACCAATTACCTGAACAACAGTTCCCATGCTCATCTTATACCCTCTTATATAGCGGCTGCACCACCGACAATTTCCGCCAATTCTTGTGTAATCGCGGCTTGTCGGGCTTTGTTATAAGCCAATTGAAATTCTTTGATCATATCACCCGCATTATCAGTCGCACTTTTCATGGCGATCATTTTAGCGGCTTGCTCACAGGCAATATTTTCAACTACTGCTTGATAAGCTTGTAATTCGATATAACGTTCCAGCAATTCATCAAGCAATTCTTTTGCATCAGGCTCATAGATATAATCCCAATGATGCCCCAGCGTTTTGCTGTCTTCTTCTGCTGTAGGCAACGGTAGCAATTGTTTAACCATTGGCCTTTGCGTCATGGTGTTAACGAATTCGTTATACACAATGTGCAGCGCATCAATTTCACCTTGATAAAACGCATCCAGCATGACCTTGACCACGCCCAGCAAATCTTTAACACCTGGGGTATCGCCCAGGCGATCGACTGAGGCAATCACACGTCCACCAATCCGTTTGAAAAAGGCCTGGCCCTTGCGACCAATGACGCAAAGGTCAATTTCCTTGCCTTCGTTCTGCCATTTACGCATGGATGCTATGGTTTCACGCAACAAATTCGCGTTTAATCCACCGCATAACCCGCGATCAGAGGTCACAACAATCAGGCCAACACGCTTAATTTCACGTGGCATCATAAAGGGATGTCGATATTCGGATGTAGCGCGCGCAAGGTGCTTGACCACGTCGTAAATTTTGGAAGCATAAGGCTTTGATGCACGCATTCTGTCTTGCGTTTTTCGCATTTTGCTTGCCGCGACCATTTCCATAGCCCGCGTAATTTTTTGCGTGTTTTTAATACTCGCAATTTTTGAACGGATTTCTTTCGCACCAGCCATAATCTTGTTTCACCTGTGTGTTTTCCGTTAGCCTACCAGCTACCTGTACGCTTGAACTCTTCAACTGCCGCTTTTAATTGCGCTTCAATTGCATCATCATAGCCACCAGATTCGTTGATCTTATGCATCAATGCCGCCTGTGCGCTGTGCATATACCCATGCAAAGCTGTTTCAAACGCCGTGATTTCAGCAACAGGCACGTCATCAAGAAAGCCTTTTTCCACCGCATAAAAAGACACGCCCATCTCAGCGACTGACAGGGGTGAGTATTGTTTTTGTTTCATCAGTTCAGTAATACGCTGACCACGTTCCAGCTGTTTGCGTGTTACATCATCCAAATCAGACGCAAATTGTGAAAACGCTTCCAGCTCGCGATATTGTGCGAGTGCCAGACGTGTACCACCACCCAGTTTCTTCATGATTTTGGTTTGAGCCGCCCCTCCCACACGCGATACAGACAGACCTGAGTTAATGGCGGGGCGTATGCCTGAGTTGAATAAATCAACGTCAAGAAAAATCTGACCGTCGGTGATGGAGATTACGTTAGTTGGAACGAAGGCAGACACGTCGCCTGCTTGCGTTTCAATAATCGGTAGTGCGGTTAATGAACCGGTTTTGCCTTTAACAGCGCCTTTAGTCAGTTTTTCAACTTCCGCTGCATTGATGCGCGCAGCACGTTCCAGCAGGCGTGAATGCAAGTAGAAAATATCCCCAGGATAGGCTTCACGGCCAGGCGGACGACGCAGTAGCAATGAAATTTGGCGATAAGCCCAGGCTTGTTTGGTTAGATCATCATATACGATAAGGGCATCTTCACCGCGTTCCATGAAGTATTCACCCATGGAGCAACCCGCGTAGGGTGCTATAAATTGCAATGCCGCCGAATCAGCAGCACCGGCTACCACAACAATGGTATGCGCCAGCGCACCATGATCTTCCAGTTTGCGAACAATGGCGGCTACAGATGACGCTTTCTGACCAATGGCCACATAAACGCATTTAACGCCCGTGTCTTTCTGATTGATAATGGCATCCAGTGCAATGGCGGTTTTTCCTGTTTGTCTGTCACCAATGATCAATTCACGTTGGCCTCGCCCAATCGGAATCATCGCATCAATCGCCTTTAAACCTGTTTGTACGGGTTCATCAACAGACTTACGTGCAATAACACCAGGGGCTACTTTTTCAATCGGTGATAAAATAGCCGCGATTATCGGGCCCTTGCCATCAATTGGATTACCCAGCGCATCAACCACGCGACCCAGTAAGCCAGGCCCAACAGGGACTTCAAGAATACGTCCGGTGCATTTGCCTTTTTGGCCTTCAGACAGGCTGAACGCTGCGCCTAAAATAACCGCCCCCACTGAGTCACGCTCAAGGTTTAATGCCAGACCATATATGCCACCAGGAAATTCAATCATTTCACCTTGCATCACATCGTCAAGGCCGTGTAAACGCACAATACCGTCTTTTACGCTGACAATGGTGCCCTCGTTTCGGGCTTCTGAGGCGACGTTAAACTGCTCTATTTTTTCTCTGATTAATTCGCTGATTTCAGATGGATTTAACGCTATTTGTACTGACATGGATTTTATCCTCTAAATTACGCGGCTAGACAATTATCAAGCCAACGTGGCGCCAAGTTTAGCTAATTTTCCTACGACCGAGCCATCAATTACTAAATCACCGGCACGAATAACAGCACCTCCTAACAATGATTTATCAATGTTTATATCCAGCATGACGTGGCGTTGCAGGCGTTGACTCAATGATTGCACTAGGTGTTGTTGTTGTTCTTCAGTGAAAGCCGCAAAACTGCTCACCTGGACTGTCAATGTTTTTTCTTGTTCTGCACGCAGCACTTCAAATTGGGTAGAAATGTCGGACAGCAACAGCAGACGCTTGTTTGCAGCAAGCAAGTGAACCAGATTTTCGATGTCCTTCATTTCAATCGCAGGCTTTGATTTAACCACAACAGACAGCAACAACTGTATTTGCAATTCAACCGTACTTTCCGGATTACAAATAAAACGGGAAGCCTGTGGATCCAGTACAGTCAGTGCCAAGTCATGTAATATGATTGACCAAGCCGCTAATTGTTTTTTGGCTAGCGCGTGGTTGAAAATAGCTTTGGCATAAGGTCTGGCTATCGTGACGTTATCTGACATGTCAAATCTCTTTAATCAAGTTGTCCAGCAACGCACGGTTTGCTTGCTCATCAATTTCACGCATCAATATTTTTTCAGCCCCCGCAACAGCCAATGCAGCCACTTGGTGACGCAGGCCATCTTTCGCACGGTTTACTTCTTGTGCGATTTGCTCTTGCGCTATTTTTGCCAATTTCAGGCCTTCTTGGCGTGCGTCATCTTTCGCTTCATCAACAATTTGTGCAGCACGGCGATTCGCTTTTTCAACGATATCAGCCGATAGTACCTTGGCTTGCTTCATCTCATCTTTTGCGCGATGTTGCGCCAATTCCAGTTCACGACGTCCACGCTCTGCGGCAGCAAGCCCATCAGCAATTTTTTCTTGGCGCGCTTCCAATGCTTTAACCAGAGGTGGCCAAACAAATTTCATGGTAAACCACACAAATACTGCAAAAACCAGCATTTGTACGACCAATGTTACATTGATATTCAAGGTTTATTTCTCCTGTAACAATCAGGGCGCGTGAGCGCCCTCAACGTATATCAAGCGCCTAAGTTGCTCAGGAAGGGGTTAGCAAAGGTAAAGAACAATGCGATGCCCACGCCGATCATGGTCACCGCATCAAGAAGACCGGCAACAATAAACATTTTAACCTGCAGCATAGGAACCATTTCTGGTTGACGGGCCGCCCCTTCAAGGAATTTCCCGCCCAACAACCCAAAACCAATGGCTGTGCCTAATGCGCCCAGACCAATCAGCAATGCAACCGCAATAACGGTCATGCCTTGTACGTGTGCTATTAATTCTACTGCTTGCATATCAATCCCCTCGGTTTAAGTAACTGGTCATTAAATAGCATTAATGATGTTAGAAATTATCTCTAAAATAACGTTAATGGTATTCTTAATAATCTTCCTAATGATCTTCATGGGCGAGACTTAAATAAACAATTGTCAATACCATGAAAATAAACGCTTGCAAAGTAATTATCAAAATATGGAAAATAGACCATGCTAAAGACAGCACAAACTGCGCCACGCCAAGCCCGACAGTTCCTGCAATGGATGCATCAGGATTTGGGTGTAAGGTTAGCAGGGCTATCAAAATAAAAATCAGTTCACCGGCATATAAATTACCGAACAACCGCAATGACAAGGAAATAGGTTTGGCAATCAGTCCAACCAGCTCTAATAATAGGTTAAACGGAATTAACCACGGGGTATTGAATGGTTGCAGTGTTAATTCTTTCAGGAACCCTTTGGAGCCTTTGACTTTCAGACTATAGAAAATAATCAGCAAGAAAACCGACAAGGACAAGGAGAAGGTTAAATTCAGATCGTTGGTTGGTACCACTTTCAAATAATGCACGCCCGTCAACTTTGCCAAAGAAGGCAATATATCTACCGGAAGGATGTCCATGAAATTCATCAGGAACACCCAGATAAAAATGGTCAATGCTAACGGTCCAATCAACTGGTTTCTGCCATGGAAGCAATCCTTAACCTGATTGTCCGCAAAGGTCAGCATTAGCTCTGCGAAGTTTTGCAGTTTACCCGGCACGCCGGTAGAAACACGGCGAGAGCCTGCGTATAGCAACAGACAAGCGAATGTGCCTAGCACAATAGAGAAAAATAAAGTGTCAAGATTCAACGTCCAGAAACCGCCATCAGCGCCGAGGCGCATTGTCTTGAGGTTGTATGTCAAGTATGTCAGGTGATGCTTGATGTAATCACCATTTGATATCATTTCAGTCACGCTTGAGCCTATTTATGTTTATTAACAATTTGTGGTTTATAGGCAAACAGTAATGGTGCAAACCAAAATACCATTTGCGCGGCAATGTATGTGACAAAAAATACCAGGGGGTTAACGTTTAAATATTTAAATACCAGCGCGAATAAAGCAACCGACAGTATCAGTTTCAATGCTTCCCCCTTGTAGAAGCCATTGACTATCTGTCTCGCGGCACGCGCACCGTTATGCTTGAATAACTTAGCCGCAAAATACGCATTGGGAAGGATGCAAACAATGCCACCGACTAAGGCAGAAACGGCCGCTCTGTCATCACCAATCAGTCGTGCTATCACCGCAATCAGCACAGTAACGCCAAGCTGGCCAAGCAACAACCGCAGCACACCCTGCTGATTTTTCACAATCTCACCCACCTTTTCGCGCAAATTATAAAGTAATCTCTAGGCATGCGCAACGATGGTGTAGTTTTATTTCAGATATTCTGGGTGAACAGAACGTAGGGTGGGCAAAGGGCCACAAGCCCGTGCCCACCAGAACTAGGCATGGTGGGCACGTCGCTCCCGCTTCTTTGCCCACCCTACATCAAGATTCTGAGAAAGTAATTTTATTCAACAGGCATTTGGGCCTTTAAAATAGCGGACTCTAACGTTCACCCAGAATTGCTGATTTTCTGGCCGTGGGTTAAACTTCTGGCTGATAATACGTTATTGCCGAAACGATGAAGTTGTTTCTGCTACTTTCCATGTTCAGATATCGAGTGTAACAACATCAAATTCCGTGTTATATTGATGTTTGTAGTATCAATTATACGGAGTTTTCGATGTTTAAGCGTTTGTTTACGATTCCTTTAGATAGCCATGACAGTTTTTTTATCTTCGGACCGCGAGGCACGGGGAAAACACAATGGCTTAAAACGCATATACAAAAAGAGGCATGTGTTTACATTGATTTGTTAGCGCCACTGACGTTTAGACAATTAAAAAGCAGGCCTGAGCGCTTGAAAGAAATGATACCCCCAGGCTTTACAGGGTGGATCATCCTTGATGAAGTGCAGAAAGTGCCTGAGTTGCTCGATGAAGTTCACCGACTCATTGAGCATGAACACAGGCGCTTTATTTTGACAGGATCTTCCGCGCGCAAGCTCAAGCGTGAAGGCGTTAATTTACTGGCAGGGCGAGCCATTCATTACTCAATGCACCCGCTCATTATTCAAGAACTGGGTTCATCGTTTCAGCTAGAGCACGCGTTAACGCTGGGCATGTTACCGGCAACCTATACTTATTCTGATCCAGCCGGCTATCTGGCAACGTATGTTGATACGTATTTGCGTGAAGAGGTCGTGCATGAGGGGCTGACTCGAAACGTGGCCGCATTTGCCCGGTTTTTAGAAGTAGCCAGTTTCTCACAAGGAGGTGTCATAAATGCCAGTGAGATTGCGCGTGAAGTAGGGATTGATCGCCAAGTTATTCAAAATTACTTCCGTATATTAGACGATTTGTTGTTATCCCATACGTTGCCTGTATTTACTAAAAAAGCAAAACGTCGTTTGATCACCACGGAAAAGTTTTACTACTTTGATGCAGGAGTTTACCAAAATCTACGACCAAAAGGTATATTGGATAGCCCCAGTGAGGTTGGCGGCATCGCATTGGAGACATTGTTCTATCAATCTCTCCTCGCGGTTAACGACTATTTTCGACTGCACTATCAATTTTATTATTGGCGCACAGCCAGCGGTGTCGAGGTGGATTTTATAGCCTATGGTCAGCACGCGTTGGTAGCGTTTGAAATAAAACATGCCAAAAGTATTACACCAAAAATGTTACATGGGCTGAAGCACTTCAAAGAAGACTATCCCATGGCCAAACTTTACATTGTTTATCTCGGCCAGGATATACTTTATCTTGCGGAGGGAATCATTGCTTTGCCCCTTCATGAGGCTTTAATGACGTTGCCTGATTTACTGCCTTGATTGACCACCATCTATTACAAATCGTATAAAAGTAGAATTAACTTGAACTATCCGTATATATAATCTATAGTTAAATTAACTTATGATCAAACTGGAGGCTTT
>JBCKWE010000024.1:0-25585 GCA_038923045.1 Legionellaceae bacterium | reverse complement strand
GGGCACACCCGGGCTGGAGGGGCCGATGGCGGGGGAGAACCCCCATCTTCGAGCGTTCGAGAGGTATAACGTCTCTGCCAGTCCTGCCTTGGCAGAAGCGTAATCTATGTGACAAAGCGATGCTAACGAAAGGCGCCATATCATTGATAACTACCGAGCGGGGGGCACGCCATTCCTTGGGGCCGAGGGAACAGTCGTGCAACTCAAAAATCTCGAGGGGTTGCATGGTGCTAAATGGGACGCATGGATGGTAAAGAATAGGGCCAACGCACCGTGCCCGACGTCTCACCTCCCCGTGGACCGGTGACACGCTTCTCCCCCTCCACGAATTGAGGCTAGGGCGGCTCTGCGACCCGGTGGGGCATCGCCAGTCGTCTCGGTGAACTCGCCAGCATCCGGTTCTTGACCCATCAAGGTTTAATGGTAATAACCGGATGTTATATTTTGTGGAACCGGTTATTCTTAATACCAATGGGGTCAGACCCCATTGGTTTCATAAAACTTTTCAGGATGAAAATTATGCCACTATTAACTGCGTCACAAGTAAAGCAAGCCATCAGGAGGATGATTGAAGAAGAAAACCCGTTTGCAGATGAGGTCGCTAGAGGCATTAACTTCTTACCAGCTGCGTTTAAAACCCAAGCGAATTTGGATGCATTCATGGCACTAGGCGTAGCTCCGTTTGCAGGTGGGGTCGCTACAGGCCTGAGCGTCTTACCAGCTGCGTTTCAAACCCAAGCGAATTTGGATGCATTAATGGCACCAGGCGTAGCTAAGTTTGCAACTTCGGTCGCTATAGGCATGAGCGCCTTACCTGCCGCGTTTCAAACCCAAGCGAATTTGGATGCATTCATGGCGCCAGGCGTAGCTCCCTTTGCAGATTCGAGAGGCTTTGGCTGCATACCAGCCGCGCTTCAAACCCAAGCGAATTTGGATGCATTCATGGCACCAGACGTAGCTAGGTTTGTAGCTTCGTTCAGTGGTGCCATTGAAGCCTTACCAGTCGCGCTTCAAACCCAATCGAATTTGGAGGCATTCATGGCGCCAGGCGTAGCTCCCTTTGCAGGTTTGCTCGGTTACTTACCCGCCGCGTGTAAAACCCAAGCGAATTTGGATGCATTCATGGCACCAGGCGTAGCTGAGTTTATACGTCCGGTCTGTTTTACCTTATCGGCCTTACCAGTCGCGCTTCAAACCCAAGCGAATTTGGATGCATTGAAGGCACCAGGCGCACGTCTGCATCTTCAAAACATTTACGTTGCATTTTCTGGTGTCCCGCCACATTTATTCACTCAAGCGGTATTTGCCCATATTCTTGCTCACCCATTGGCCCCTCAAGCATTGGCCCTTCAAGCATTCGCTCCAGAAGCCATGGAGCGAAATATAAATCTATCTCCAAGCACCCATACAGCGAGCGTACACAAATCTGTTTCTGAGGCGGCAACGAAATTACTTCATCGTTATGGTGCAAGCCTTAATGGCGAGGGTCTAGAGCGTATTATTGGCACTATAAACGCTTGGGCGGCTGCATTGCCGGCAAGTAAAAGCTATGATAGCGTGAAAACAGCGATTGGGCGCCTGCTCTCAGTTGAATATAGATTTACCGATCCCACATCAGAGATCAGTACACGTCAATTGTTAGCCTTGGTATGGACGGGGGTTCATGATGAAACCCTAGGGCTGCGGTCGAGTACGGCAGAGGACGCCGAGCGTTCATTTATCAAAGGGCTCTGGGAGGCTCAAAATGAGTATGCGCCCAATTCTCCTGCTTGCGCTTCGGGTACATTTAATAAAATCGTATCCACACTATGGGGAATTCATGCCGATGTCGAGCTACGTTATATAACCGTAACAACTGCTTCGGCGCGCTTGCCCATAGTGGTGAATGAAGCGGCTGGTAATTATTTATCAGCTTTGCCAACCGACGCTCGGCATGCTGCTAAGATAATAGCCACCATTCGAGACCATGATTGCTTGCCTGAAAGTATTTGGCCTCACATTGTTTCATCTATAACGGAGACCATGTTTCAAGAATTTGGTGATTTGTTCCCTGCAGGCAAAGAAGGACAAAAGTTCCGAGATTTTATTGCAAATGGTGTGTTTACGCAAATTACGGAGGAGGTTTTGAATGCCCCTCTGGCGCTATCTGCTTCTCTGCCTACAGCGGGTAATGCCGCGTTAAGCGAAGAATCTACCCCTACTACTACTAGACCATCTGGCAAATATTAATGAAAAACCAATGGGGTTTGGAACCCATTGGTCCGCAAGACTTGCTTGTGGCTGCTGGTTAGGCTTTATCCATGTGGGACTCGCACCCACTGGGTCGCAAAGAAGATTTCCACGGCTGAAATCATTTCACCCGCTTCCCACTTCTACAGGCTTGCTTGGCGCAAACCCCATTGGTATTAAATAGCTGAACGTTTTTCTAGGACATCCTTTCCATAGGCAATGGCGATTTTATCTTGTAATTTCACCGGCCTGCCCATGGTCGCGTAGACGGAATTTAATCTTTCGGTCTCTTGCTGGAGTTCGAGAATATTCATGTCAGCACCTTTCGTTGTTTGGATATATTGAGTATAGGTCGTGAATTCAGATTTATCCAGATTGGCTTCTATCGTGCCAGGGCTGTTGCACTGGACTTTAGCCTTTTTCAATTCGTTATAAAAATCATGGTTTACTATGAAGCGGAGGCATTGGTTGCAGGATGAATTGCATTCTGTACTAAACGATTGCATTCTAGCATTTTTATGTGTATAATAACGAAACATTTTAAGTATAGGAATGATTGATGGCATCAATTATGAACAAATACGCGAATTTATTTCCGTTGCACGATGAATCTAAAACTCACGAAGCTTGGGCAAACCATCTGCGCGACACGCATGCCGCCAGAACCAGTGTCAGAAGCCAGATTGAAGATTTTTATGGCAAGCGCCGCACGATTGAGTACGGTGTAAAAGCCACGCTTGCTGTCTCCCTTGCTACAGCGCTGGTGTTAGGTGGCCCCCCTTTTTGGATCATGGGCGGTGCGGCATTGATGTTAGAAGTCACCACACGCTGTCTAAACTGTTTTACTCCTGATCAGTATATTGAAATACCCGAATACGAGGCCCCTGCTAATAATCCCCACTTGGTTGCCGCAGAGGAGCTTGCCGCCTATAGAACACGCTGGCATCAGGATCAGAGCAACAATTTTTTTAAGCAACAGGTAAAAAGCAACTGCTTTTTATTACTGAAGTTGGCATTTGCGCTGACGATGAGTTATGTCATTTTTACCGTGCTCAATGCCACCTTAACCCTGCCGATTCTTCTTGCCGGTTTATTATGTGCAGCGGCGCTGGTTCAACAGGCAAAGCAAGAACAAATCCCTTACGTAGAAGAGGAGGAGGAGATATCCAGATTATCCGCATAGTAATACTCATTGAAATAGACATTTTATTAATTGAATTTTAGGAGAAAAGTATGGCAGGTGAAACGCTAAATTCAAATCAAAAAGCATTAATAATGTTTGCGCAAGATCATGAAAAAAACAACCTTAGGTACTGGGCGATAAGCATGACACGAACCCACGCTGACCGTAAATTTTTCACGACGCAATTCAGCGATTTTCAAGAGCATCGATATTGGATAGAAATCGGTATTAAAACAGCTGTAACGGTTACTTTAGGAATAGGGTTATTTATGGCGGCACCTGCCTCGTTGCTTTTTGGTGCGGCACTCACCCTATCATTAAGCAGTTTAATCTATGCTAACATCAATCTTCCAGACCATAAAATCGAGTTACCAGCTAAGGAGGAAGAACTTGCGAATTTTAATGAAGCCAAATGGGCTGCTTATCGGACTACATGGCTCAGTGAGGCTCGAAGACATGGTTCAAGCGAGGATCAGAAGGCGTTATATGTGAATATGCAGCGCCTAGGCCTGGTTCTGGTTTGCGGATTTGCAGTGTTTACTGCTATTTCCAGCGGTGTGGGAGTAGCGATTGCGATTGCTACCGTGTTGTATGCCGGTTCTTTGTTTAATCGCGCCATTGATGAGTCAGCTCCTTATATTGAAGTAGAGAGCGCCTTACCCCCCCTGACCATGTAACTGCCAACCCCTATCTCTACCGCGACTTGTTCGCGGTATCCAATCGACAGGACGGCATGTACCATCGTTAATGACAACCATACCAACGGCATCGGTTATCCAAACTGTGATTTTTTTCCCAGCGCCTAGGAATCAGTGTTCACGTTCGCAGGAATACCCAATCAACGGACAGGAACGCTGAGGGAAGGTCGATACAAGGCTGGTTTGATTAGTTCAGAGCAGTATTTATTCATTTGTATGCGTTACATTGAACTCAATCCACTCTGGCCCCATTGGTATTTAAGCAATTTTTGCTCTACTCAGAACATCACTAAAATGGTAGGTTTTTGCCAGTTTTTAGATTTAAAATAACATTTAGTTGATGATTTTTATTTGAAAAACTGTTATAAATAGTCACAATGCTGATCCTTCTGCATTTATTATGTTTTTTAGTCGAACCATATTATCTGCTAGGGTGACGCGTCAATAAAGTAACTGTTTGTTAAAAAAATAATTTTTCATTAACTAAGTGCCATTGGAGCGTAGATAGTCAAAAAAACAGTATCAGCCGCTACTGCATCGATCAAAAACTGATGGTTGATGAATGGATCGAGCTGGAGATCAGCAATTATCGGTGAACAAACCCGTACGTACAGCGGCTTCTCTAAGGAGGGGTAGATAAATCATGAAAAATAAAAAAACGGTCTATCCCATGCGTTATCCTATCGGTATTTCGGATTTTAAAAAAGTGGCTGGCGAGGGATATACCTTTGTCGACAAAAGTCTTTTTATCAGAGACATCTTGAATGATGACGCGGAAGTTATCCTCATCACGCGCCCACGACGTTTTGGTAAAACACTCAATATGTCGATGTTGCGCTACTTTTTCGATATCGCCGATGCCGCTGAAAATCGAAAATTATTTGAGCATCGTGACATTGCGAAAACTAAAATGCACGATGGTACGCCCTGTCTTGACGCTCAAGGCAAGCATCCGGTGATTTTTTTATCGCTTAAAAGTGTCAAGGCATCGACGTATGAACTGGCCTACCAGCAAATTGCAATGTTGGTTAGTCAGCTGTATCAAGAAAACGATTATTTGTTGACAGGCAACATCCTGAAGTCGTACGAGCGTGATGTTTTTTCGCAAATCATTACTGAAACGGCACAAATTACACAGCTAGCCAGTGCATTAAAAAACCTAGCCAAGTACATTTCACGCTATCACAATATGAAATCGATTCTTCTTATCGACGAATATGATACCCCCATACACGCAGCCTACCTGTCTAATCCAAAATACCATGACCAGATGCTGGAGTTCATGCGTGGATTCCTTGGCGAAGCCCTCAAAGACAATGCGTTTTTGCATAAAGCGGTTGTCACGGGCATTTTGCGTATTGCTCAGGCAAGTTTATTTTCCGGATTAAATAACATCAGTGTACATACCTTATTAGACAGCCGCTATGGCCAATATTTCGGTTTTACGGTTGCAGAAACAGATCATTTATTAGCACAAGCGGGGTTGCTCGATAAGAAACCAGACATTCAATCTTGGTACAATGGGTATTGCGTAGGCGATACGACACTGTATAACCCTTGGTCTATTCTGTGTTGTCTGGATAGGCAAGGCCAGTTGCAACCTTACTGGATTGAAACCGGGGAGACGGGTTTGCTCGGTGTAGCACTGCGCAAGCAAGCCATTCAGGTTAAATTACAATTACAGCAATTGATGGAGGGGGATACGATAGAAGCCAATCTAGATTATCGCACAACTTTACTTGATATCGAGCAAAATCCTGTGGCCGCATGGACACTGTTGGTATTTTCCGGCTATTTAAATGCGCGCCCGCTTCATTTTCGTGAGGACGGTGAGATTACGTGCCAGCTATCCATACCCAATAAAGAAGTCTCCGGTGCTTATTTACGCTTCGTCAAAAACTGGTATCAGGATGCCTTAACCGATGGCGATTACATGACACTGTTGGACGCGCTCATCAACGGTCGAGTCGAACAATTTCAGGAACTCCTGCAAGAGTATATCGAGCAATCCTTGAGTTATTTTGATTTAGGCAAAAAAACGCCTGAAAAAGTGTATCACGTTTTTATGTTAGGCTTGCTGGCGGGCCTTCGGAGCGACTACCTTATTCAATCGAACAAAGAAGCGGGTTTCGGACGGTTCGATCTGGCGCTTATTCCGCGTGATACGACGAGGCTTGGCATTGTGATGGAATTCAAAAGCGTTGATGATGGCAGCGCATTAGACGTCTCCGCCACCGATGCGCTCGCTCAAATCAAGCAGCATCATTATACCAGCGTATTAAAGCAGCATGGTGTTGCAAGCCAACTGGCCATTGGCATTGCCTTTTCTGGTAAAGAGGTGGTCGTGCGGGCCGAAGCGGGGCAGTAGGGCTATAATAATATCCCATCATATGGGCGTTGTTGCATAAATATTAATGGTCCGAATTTCGGGGGTCATTATAAAGTAAAGTGACCCGGTGAACAAGCAGAGCATTAATCAAACCTTGCTTAAAATTTCTCATTTATCAACAACCATTCGTATTACTCATGATATGTCTGAGGTAGAGGAAGCCGATGCAATTTACGTGCTTGAAAATGGTAGTATTGTGGACACGGCTCAAATCCACTGAATATTTCTATTCAAATTTGAGCCGCCGCATTTATTGAGTTACGCAACAACCCCCTCTAACTGGACTATCTTCACCCGCTACTGTTTCAGCTTTTCGTACTAGACTCCCCTCATAGTTGCGAACTGCAGCTATGGGCTGGAATAAGAGGTCGCGATTTTGAGCAATACTATGTGTTAACCTTGGTGCAGTTGCTGTGTTATTTACGGGTAGGTAACCATTACTTACGCATTGTTGAGCCGTTATTTTCAGTTGCGCAATCGCCACACCAGCTTCGGTCAGTGAAGCAATGAGCGCTTGTGGCGTATAAAGCTCAAGCTGCTCACTCATTTTCTTTAAGCTTGCATTCAATTGACTTAATGCCAGATTTAAACTGGTAGCATTTGCAATTGGATCACTCCCTGTTGTCCTAACAAATAAACCTAGCTGCGAATTTAGACTAACTAATACAGCTAACGCTTCGGTATCTTTAGAAATTTCTCCTGTAATTTGGTTTGCTTGATTTTGAAGATCCAAAAGCGTATGGTAAAAAACCTCCAATGCCACTGAGCTCCCCACATATCCTAAATACGCGCTGACAATAATAATAGCTGAAGCGCCTAGACTTTCTGGAAGGACCAATCCAGCGCCAATAATTGTACCAATGCTGGAGACTTCGAGAATAGCTGCACCAGCAATTGCGCCATTGGTCAAACTAATTTGCTGATTAACATCAGTCAATGCGCGCGTTAAATCAGAAAACTTTCCTTCTGTGCCTGTATACTGTGCTTGTGCGGCATGCTCTGCTGTACTGTAGTGATCGTAATCCTTATTAATTAAGCCTGAGTAAACATTTAATTGTTCAATACCAATACTATTATCCGATTGGTATTGAGTCAATAATTCCCGAAGAAGACTCATTCCTTGCTTAATCACAGCAGGATTCTCAGCTTGACTCAAATCCTTCGAATATTCCAAAAGAATAGGCAGAAAACTCGAGTAATAATTACAGAACGCTGCAATATCTGACTGCATCGATAAAAGCTCAGGATAATAAGTGCCTAACCAGCTCAGTGCATTATTTCTTGCCGTCGCTTGATAAGCAGGCAGGTCCATCCCCGTTATGGGAATTGTAATATTAGGCTGAAGCAATACTGTCTGTACATAAAGTTGCACTAGCAGTGTCGTTGAAAACAAATCACTTGAGGCGCTCATTAAGTTACTCAAGGGCTGGCTCAACAAATCCGGTCTCGCCGTAATAGATGCATCAACTGCTGTGCTAGATGACGTCATGCTATTTAAATCCACACTATTCGTGCTTGCACTTGCAGTTTTTTTAGCTCCCGTGGTAAGAAATTGATTAATTCTCCCATTCAAGCTCTTGCTTTTTGGTAGACCAGCAAATTCTGTCCGGCCAACCAAAGATGCCGAGGCTTGTGGGCTTATTTGATGGATGGCTTGCATTGAATCTTGCCAATTTAGTAATGCCCCTTCCAGTATCGCTCCTGCCCAGACAATAGGTGCCGAGCCAGAATTCTGAAGATTTTGTATCAAATTACCAAATGTTGCTGTTAAACCTTCCACACCTTGCTCAAGTCTAGTGACGTAACAAACCATCGTGCTGATGTTCGTTAACTGTGTTTGAATGGCCTGGGCTTGATTCTGCAAATTATTCAAACGCTGATGATCAGAATTAATTTGAGCAGCTAACAACGAAATTTTCTGGCTATAGCCTTGTTCTTCAATGACCCAGTTCCCTATAGCATCAACAAGCGCATCAACAAGCGGTCCACATATTGAAGTGAGTGCTTGCTCATACATATTAAGCTGATTCTGGGCATTACTTAGTTGGCTCTCTACTGAGGATGAAGCCGCCTGGTTTTGCTTAAGCGATGACTGGGCTGATAGGATACTAGCTTGGATAGATGCCATTTGATTGGTGAGGGTTTGTTGCCTTGCAAGTGAGGTTAGACGCTGGACATCGAGATCCTGTGTTATCTGGGTGCTTTGATTTTGAAAAGGCGTAAGAATCAATTGAAACTGCTCCACAACTGCGATCACGGTAGATGTTGAAGGATAAGAAGGTTTATTCGGTGTAAGCAAACTAGAATAATTAGATAGGCTACTTTGAAAATCAGGCGCTTCAGTACGCATTCCATTTGCCAAATTTATCACCGCTTGATCAATCGTCTTATTGATAGGGTAACTATTTGTATTGACGGTGGAAAGCAGGAGGGGTTTTGAAGTTGCAAAAGACAAGTTTAAGGGTACAGAAAGCGATGATGGTGCCAGTGGCAATGTCGCGTTCGTTACACAATAAAAAGCAGTATTTTTAAGGTCGGCAAAATTGGCCTGGAGTGTGCTCAATTCTCCAATTAAGAATAGGCCAAGGTCTACCGGATCAGTACTCACAAGGTAGTCACAATGGCCTGAAAGATTTGTATAATAGCTAGATAGATTACCCCAATGTGCATCCATATTGGTTAGTGACTGAACTGCTGAAACTCCTTTTTTGACCATATTGGCAAAAACATCAACCACGTGTTTTACTGCCATTAAATTAATTTGCTTACTTGCCAACGCTTCTACATCTTGTTGACGTAAGGCTTGATCCTCATGAAGTTTTCTAATTTCAAGATCCTCAAGGACTAAAGAACCCGCTTCTACCGCTAAACCAGCGACAACTATACCTGTGGAAAGGCCCAATGTTTCAACTTCAAGCATTACGCCTAGTACAAGCATCAACACGCCAGTCAATTGGCCAACTGCAGCTGCTGCAATAATCGCCGTATCAGAATCGATTGTTGAGTTCAATGTATCAATTTCCGATTGTAGCGTGGCAAGTTCACCTGTAGTGCCCTTGTACTGGATATTCGCTGCGGACAAAACAGACTGAAAGCCTCC
Organism: Legionellaceae bacterium; assembly: GCA_038923045.1. Taxonomy (GTDB): domain Bacteria; phylum Pseudomonadota; class Gammaproteobacteria; order Legionellales; family Legionellaceae; genus DDPF01. The sequence continues at coordinate 15,986 of JBCKWE010000024.1, read as the reverse complement.
ATTATCGGATGCCACATCGCTATTAAAAGTGGTCAAGGCAGCAATTACGCCAGTAATGTTATCCCGTTTTCCATTAACTAGTTTGTCTAACAACCCGATACCTTGCTTGAACAAGGCTACGTTAGCATCAATATTTGCTCTCTGAGCTGGATCAGCAATTGCATTAGCAATCGAAACCAGTGGATTGTAGAAACCTTCAAAATGATCACATACGTCAGCAATATCTGCTTGTGCTTGTGCCAACCTAGGAAAGTAGGTGCCAGTCCAATCGGTGGCATGCTGTTTAGAAATATTCTGAATAGTAGGAATACTAATGGACGTATTATCTAAAACTAGGTTAATAATGGCTTGTTGTTGAATTGTTGTGACATAGGTTTGAACATTGAGCGAGTCACTGTATAACGCACTGGAGCTCGTTTTCATATCTACCACTGCGGTTGTCGATGGTGGATTCACAGTGGTAGAAAAACGCGCGCCTTCAACTGTTATAGCTGACAACGCTTCCGATTCTTGAGGCGCTAGGATAGGTGTGTAGGCTGGCAATCGTTTATTCAAATAAACAGAAATTTTACTTCGTAATGCAACCTCTTTTTTTGGATCTGAAGAAGCGATTAAAACATTTAGGGGTGTTTGATAGGTAGGTATGGGCATAAAAATTCTCCCTGAATTTTAAGTGATGTAAACTTGTGTAATATCCATTTAACCAGATCTAGCTATCAGATGATGGTTAATACTTTTGACGATAGAACGTTGTCATAAAAAACAACACGCCGGCATGTTAGAATGAAAAATTCCGGATGTCAACTGCGCCTACCATGGCTGCCAGGGCTGTCCCATTTAAATTGCTCCGACAGGGCGAAATAAGTTCCATCAGTCTTTATTCAAACCACTTTAACTGATTTTGGCATACCCAGTGATGTCATCCGGTTTAATACGCGCACAGCTATCCCGCCTTCCGTTTTTTGTTGCGGAATTGTCCTGGCTTTCATGTTAGGCCCGATAATTTTCTTATACCGCAACATACACAATTCAACGTGGCTCCGTAGCCCATATTCATTCGTTGTCTCAACGCATTAATATATTCAGCCCAGTTTTTAACTCGGAAGGTGACTTTCCTGAACTTGTGGCGATATTTATCGCACCTTATCTATGCAACAATGCCCACTGGCTGGCAAAGGTTACCTGCCAGCTATCAAAGCAAACTTTTTCATCAGCTTTATCGCGCGTTCCTGCTTGCTATGTTTACCATTCGACTGGCCAAAACCTATCCCTTCATTATCGTACTTTCCTTCAGGAAAAAGAAAAACCAACGCCGTCAGCTTACTATTGTCTGGTTGTGTATAAACACACATGGATTGCATGAAGCCATCGGCCAAACGGTATGATAGCGGTGCTTGCGTTTCTAAATGCAGGGTATCAATCAATGCCCGAAAATTCACCTCCGGATCCTCATTGGCCGCAACATGCAGCGGGTTCACAAAGAGAACAAAATTCGGTAAAAAACCTCCAGTAGACTGTTCGGCTAACGCCATAAAATTCATACTTTGGCTCTGCGTATCAAATCCATAAGGCATGGCCACATCAAAGTCGACCCCTTTTAATGCTTCAACGGTTGGGCAAGGCCCGATGCTGGTGCCAGCAAATACTGGGTTGAAATTCAAAACAAACGCGGCGCATAAGGTTATATTTTGCAATAATCGGTAATTATTCATTTTAATACCTACTAAAATTAGTCGGGTTGATTATAATATATTCTATGCTAGCCAGTCAAGTAACTCCCCCCGTCATCATGGTAAATGTGCTAGGGCTGTCCCTGCCCCAGGGCTGTGAAAAATTGACGACTTACCAAAATCCAGCTACAATCTCAAGTATAAAGGTTTATAAGGAATTAAGATGGGACTGCCAGCTTTTGACACACATGCTTATGTCAAGCGATTAAAATTAGCAGGATTTACTGATAAACAGGCCGAAGCACAATCAGAGCTTCAAGCTGAAGTATTGTCCACGTTGGTGACTGAAAAGTTAGCAACAAAAGAGGATATTGCACGATTAGCCGCCGAGATTAAACAAAACAGCGGTGAATTACGGCAAGAACTGAAACAAGAGATCAGTGAATTACGGCAAGATATAGTGAACATCAAGGTTGATCTCATCAAATGGGTATTTGGGATTGCCTTTGCTCAAACGGCTTTGATTTTTTCAGTTTTAAAATTTATGCACTAGGCACGGTTCATTGTTATCGATTCCATAATAAGAAGGGAAAATCAACTATTAAAATGGGACGTCGCTGTGCTTATTTAAGCCAATTCGTCCTTCATAGATACTTCGCACTGCCACCAAATCATCCATTGTATTAATATCCTGCAATGGCCGTACACACGCTTCATCTACTTTAATTTTATAACCGGCCCACAACACGCGTAACTGCTCCAGCGCCTCACATGTTTCCAGCTCGCAAACAGGCCAGTTAACCACCTCAAGCAAAAATGCAGCGCGGTAAGCATATAATCCAATGTGGCGAAACCTGTTTTGGTGACTGAGGGGCTGGTCACGGTTCGCAGGAATTGGGCTTCTGGAAAAATACAGCGCGTGATTATGACAATCTCGCACGACTTTAACCACGTTGGGATTTACATAGGATGCATCATCCTCAATGGGCCAGCATAATGTTGCCATCGGGGCCTCAGAACTGGCAAGGCTGCTGGCTACCTGCAAGATGAGTGCCGGATCGATTAACGGTTCATCACCTTGCACATTAACAATGATGTCATGCGGCAAAAAGCTAAGTTTTTTGACGGCTTGTGCAATTCGGTCTGTGCCGCTTTGATGTGTTATCGCCGTCATAACGACTTGCGCGCCAAAGCGGGTTGCCACGTCAAAAATGGCATCGTTTTCCGTGGCAATCGTAATTGACTTTGGATTTGCCAGTAACGCCTGACGATAGACGCGCTCAATCACCGTTTGACCGTTCAAATCCATCAATAACTTGCCTGGAAAACGCGTGGATTGGAAACGGGCGGGAATGATCACATGAAAATCACAGCTCATCTTTTTCCTCTAATGTGACTATGCGTGCATCAAACTCCAGCATCACCGGGATCCCATCACGAATAGGGTATGCCAATCGATCAAAACCGCAAATCAATTCCTGTTTTTTTAACAGCAATTTTCCCTTACACAGAGGACAAACCAAAATATCTAATAATTTTTTATCCATTTATTTCTCTCTTAATCTAATTCCAGCATTCCCGTAAAACTACTCCGCAAATAAAAGCCTCGCGGCAAGGTTAAAATTTTGTTCCCGATCTCATCAAAACCATAACAAAGCGATTTAGCATTGGCCGCTTTAGGCCTCACCTGCAAATACTGCCCCATGCTCGCATTGATTGCATCAAGCATGCCCGTGCCTATCATTGAGGTCAACTCAAACCAATCATTGGCAAGCGCCGCTTCTACCTCGGCAGTCGGTGACCATAATAGCCCGCGCCCAATGCGCCGATGCATAAATGGAATGCGCACATCGCCTTCAATTGACAACCATAACACACGCCGCAATTTGGCAAAACACTGGGACGTCTTCCAGACTTGTTTGTGAACAGTTAGTAACGGAATGGTGGTGACAAATGTTGATTCGGCTGGTTTTCCTAAATGATTGATTGGCAGGGTTTTCAGTTCAACACCTAAATGTAAAAAATCAGGTTGCGCAAGACTGCCCGCATTTGCGCCTAAAACCAATTCAATAGCCATACCAACCCATCCTTTTCGCTGTGTAGGATTATCAGGAATATGCAGTTCAAGGCGTGCAGCCAGTTGTGCCAGACTTAACCCTTCGATAGCCTGACAACGAGCCATAAGATCCGCCTCACTCGCAGGCGGATGCAAAGGGAATACCGTCATGATTTAATTCAACATTGAGTGAGGGAATCGGTGCCATGACACCGGCGGCTTTGAACTGTGCCATGATCGCAAACAAAACTTTTGAACGAATCTCAACCCTCGTGTAAAGTTGTACATTGATGAAATAGCGTATTTCGAAGTCAATCAGGACTTCATCAATTTTTGTAAGCAATACTTGCGGTGGTGGCTCGCTTAATACTTCAGGAATAATAACTAAAACATCCAATATTAATTGTTGAACCTCCGTTGGCTCATCACCTCGATTGACCTTAATGGGTACAACCGTTCTGACGATACTGTCCTGAAGCGTCCAGTTGGTAAAAGGTTTGTTGAAGGTCTCAGCATTTGGGATTAATACTTCCATATTATCCCAAGAGGACACTCGCATGGAGCGAATACCGATATGCGCAACACGGCCTTCATACTCACCTAACGTAATCAAATCACCTTCACGCACTGGCCGCTCAATCAGCAACATCACACCGCCTACAATATTACTGGCGAAATCACGTAAGCCAAATCCCATTCCCACAGCAAGACCACCAAATACAATCGCCATACCGGTGAAATCAATCCCCAACACGCGCAGGGTGAGGAGCGCGCCCAGAATAATAACGGCATATTGCGTAAATACCGCAAGGCTGTTACGAACGCCCGAATCAGCAACACGACGGTAAACCCATCGAAAACAAAATTCACGCGTCCATTTTGCAAACCAAATAAACACAAACAACAACGCGATAAATTCCAGCACACTGAACACCGTAATATGGGCACCAGACAAATTCACAACCCTATAATGCCCAATCTGCATCAACACAGCGACTACATGCGAATCGGCATTCCAGCCGAATGATTGAAATAAAATAACAGCAGCCAGTAACACCAGCACTAGGCGTGCGATGGCATCAAGCGGCTTCAGGATCACCTCAACGCAAAGCCAACCATTGTGCAATGATGAGATCATCCATTTCGACATAGCATCCAGGGCATCCAGAATGAGTCCACGTAGCAAAAGATAACTGGTCATCACCAACAGCAGGTAGGCTTGCTTGCCGCTGGTTGTCCACGCCAAATCAATATAACCTATCAACCCAATAATAGACGTGGTCAATAACGTCACTGAAACCAGCACAATCAGCAATGAAATGGTTTTACGCACATAACGTTTTTTTGATTTGAACAAGGGGTGCAATAAATAAGGGATAACATCACGGCTTTTCCAGACAACCAGTGACAGAGCCAGTAAAAACAACATGAACAAACGGTTGAATATATCCTGAAGCAATAACGACAGGGGCAACTGATGACTGAAAACCATCAAAGCAGTGCTCCATCCACCGGCCAGCAGTAACCATTTCAACCGATAATATAATTTGACGTCCTTGCCCGAGGAATCGCTAATACGTTCCAATAACAGAAGACGTGCAACCAATATCATATTACGAAACGCGAACCACACCAGAAGCAAATCAATCAATAATTGATAGTTTGCAAACACCACCTGTTCAATAAAAAAAATTGACATCAACACGGTAGCCGCTGCGAGTTGGTATATATTGCGGTACAGCAGGATCAAGGCGCCATCATAAAGATGGCCAGACATACTTGATCGCTCCTTCCCCTGCACAAGCCTGTGCAAGACACGCCTCAACGCAACCGCTGCCAGCACAATCAAACACGGAATTCCCCACACAAGCGCCATCCACCATGAGGTTTGTTGCAAATAGTTATCGCGAGCCTTGAACACCAATAATTGCGTGTAATGATAAAGTTGAAACGGCATCTGCACCAATTGGCCGGTAATCATAGGCCAGCTGTTTAGATGGTATTCAGCCAAACTTTTACGAGAACCCAGTTTTTTATTTAATTGCGCTTGTTTCTTTACCAGCTCTTTTTGAAAAAACTCTTTTTGAACAATCACTTGTTTGAGCCGCAATACAAGCGATTTTTGCAGAATGGAAACCTGCTGTTTGAGATGATGATCTGACTGAATCAATTTTTCGTTAACAAGCAGATCCTGCATTTTTTTTAATGATTGTTCTATTCCCGACAGTTGGCTGAGCGCTGTTGCATAAAGATCGGTAACCAGCTCACTGGTTTTTACATCCTGGTTTTTAAGGAATAGAAAATCGGCTACAATCAGTTTTTTCTGCAACCCCAGTTCGATAATCTGGTGCTGAAAAAGAATAGCGGCTTGGTTATTCAACAGTAATTGTGTCTCATAATTCAGGTTTTCAGTAAACGTAGCCTCCTTTTTTATGCCTTGTTGAAGATCAACGTTTTTCTGATAAAGCGCATCACGTGCCAGTTTAAGCGTATGAATTTTTTCTCGCAACTGATCCAGCTGTTGCTGCTCGGTCATATTGGCTTGCAACAATTCCAGACGTTGTTGTTCTGCTAATAATGTGGATTGAAACGCGTTGACTGCGGTAATATTATCGTCAATTAACTGAATGGTTTTAATGTTCTCAGATTTAAGCGCATTAATATGATCTATACGCTCATCAACCGCAGGCGTATTCTGTAATTTTTCCAGCGGCAATTGCTGTAATTTTTTAAGACGGCTCGCCAAATCCTGCTGTTGCTTGCGAAGTTCCGAAAGAAAATCTTTTAAACTGATTATTTTGGCATACGTTAACGCCTGCATGGCGGCATTTTGTTTTTTACGTAACGTTAGCGCGGTCTGATCAATTATCTCAGCCGATTTGGACGACAATATGGCCTTGTTGTTAGCCGTGGTTAGATTGATTGTTTCCTGAATGAGGTATTCATCGAGTTTAGCGGCAGTGGGATCAGAGAAAGCGAGGCTTGTGTTCATGGCAAACAATAATAGGAAAGTTAACCGCAGGCATGAACGAAATCCTTGTGATGGCATTGTGAACTTTCTCACAGATCGACTGTCGTGTGATTGCATACACCCCTCGTTACCCAAGTACCATCAACCTTTTACGTGACTCTTCATCGGGGTACCAGACTGCATCACCCCCAGCGAGATAATAAATTTCAATGCGTCTTCAGTGGTCATTTCCAACTCAATTGCGTCGGCTTTAGGCACCATCATTAGAAAGCCTGACGTAGGATTTGGCGTGGTGGGTATAAAAACAGTTAACATGTCAATACCCATATGCTGACTGACTTCAGGATGAGCTGCGCCTGTTTGAAAGGCAAGACTCCATATTCCCTTACGCGGATATTCAATCAAGACTACTTTGCGAAACGCCTGACTATTCGTGGCAAAAACAGCTTGTATGACCTGTTTTGCCGTATTATAGATTGAGCGAACCAAGGGGATTCTAGCTAAAACCGCTTCACTCCAGAGCACCAGACGTTGACCCAAAAAATTAGTCGCCACAATGCCTGTTACCAGCAACAAAACTAACGATAGCAATACACCCATGCCTGGCAGATGAACCCCAATCAATTGTTCAGGTTGGTAGGCATGAGGAATCAATGCCATCGTTTCATCCAGTAAATCGATAATAAATCGCAGGACAACAATCGTAACTAGGATCGGCAACCAGACGACCAAACCTGTCAGCAGATAACTACGAAAAGAGGTGCTTTTCACTTTTTATTCATCCTTGGTAACGGTTTTGGGTGAGACAACTGTTTCTGTACTTTTTTTACCTTCAGAAGCGCTTTCTGAGGTTGTGCTTTCTGAGGTTGTATTAGTAACCTTTTTTTCAGTCGTGCCTTTATTTTTAAAGTCAGTTGCATACCAACCGGTTCCTTTCAACTGAAACCCTGCAGCAGAGACGAGTTTCACGGCCTTTGCATCGGAACACTGCGGACATATCTTGACGGGTTCGTCACTCATTTTTTGTATCACATCAAATGTATGATGGCAACCCGAACACTGGTATTCATAAATGGGCATCAGAGCCTCTCCGTAATCGACTTTCACAAGCGGTAGAGTATAGCTAACTACGGCTTGATGAACAATGCCCTTGCATGGCCCCTGATTTAAGTAACGTCTGATAATCCGCCCATTTCGGCATAAATTGAGTCATCAGGGCATAAAAGCGTTTACTGTGATTTGCCTCCAGCAGATGCACCATTTCATGAACCAGCACATACTCCAGACAAATCAACGGCTTTTGAATTAAATTCAGGTTAAGCCAAATCCGATGCGCTACCACGTTGCATGAGCCCCAGCGTGTTTTCATGGATTTGATTCCCCAAGCAAGCACCACCACGCCAATAATGGGTTCCCATTTTTGAATCAAATCAGGAATGAGTTGCTGCATTTGTTTTTTATACCAGATTTGCAGGCATTTTTTTCGCTCATCCTGTGTGTGTGACTCCAAAAAACCGTGCATCAAGTCACCTTCAATGACGATTCCTTTCAAATGAACATTTGGCTGAATACTCAAAACATAGGGTTTTCCCAAAAAATAATGCGTCTCACCACATTCCATCTTTACCAATGAAGGAGGCACACGCGCAATAGCACGTGCACGTGCGGTATGAATCCAAGCGCGTCGCGTTTCAAGCTGATTTTTAATCGCTTTTAACGACAATTTCAATGGCGCACTGACCGTGACGTATCCTGTCGAGGAATGAATACGCAGGTACATATTTTTAATCGGCTTTCGTAAAATCTCGATGGAAATATTATCCAGTTCTATGATCAAAAATTACACTCCACTTTCAAATCGTAACTCCCCACGTCAACACATACGCAAATGACCGCGACCTGTGTTACTATTTTTCTTTCTATCTTAAACCACTATCGGTAAATCAAAGGCCATAAACTATGTTTTGTATTGGATTAACCGGAACCATTGCCAGCGGAAAAACGACGGTCGCAGCCCGCTTTGCAAGTCTAGGCATTGATGTTATCGATGCTGATCTGTTAGCCCATGCGCTAGTCTATCGAGGCATGCCTGCATTCATGAAAATAATCAATCACTTCGGCGACAGCGTATTAGCTACGAACGGTGAACTAAACCGCCGTCATTTGCGTGAATTAATCATGAACAATGCGGATGAACGCGCATGGCTTGAGGGACTGCTTCACCCGTTAATTCGCGAACAAATTCAATATGACATTGCCCATTGTAACAGCCCTTATTGCATCATTGAAATCCCACTGCTGACCGATACATCCTGTTACCCCTATCTTAACCGTGTACTGCTGGTTTTAGCCAACACGGAACAGCAAATTTCACGTCTCATGGCAAGAGACCATAGCTCAAAAGAGCAGGCATGCGCCCTGCTGGAAACCACCAGTGCAGAGGACACCAAACGTCTAGCGATTGCCGATGATGTGTTGGTGAATGATGGCTCGGTTGAAGCACTGCGGGAAAAAGCTGATTTACTGCATGCTCAGTATTTACGATTAACCTAATGGCACAAAAAACTGCGCAACATCCACATCCGTAAGCCCAATGCCACCATCCGTTTTATTCGCTAATATACCATCAAACAACGCGCGCTTTTTCTCTTGAATCGCCAGAATCGCCTCTTCAACTGTACCTGTCGTTATTAGTTTATACACAAACACGGGATTTTCCTGACCAATGCGGTGGCTGCGATCCGTGGCTTGATCCTGTACTGCAGGATTCCACCAGGGATCATAAAGAATAACCGTATCCGCGCGAGTCAGGTTTAGACCTGTGCCGCCAGCTTTTAAACTAATAAGGAATATCGGTGCTTCACCATGTTGGAAGCGACGCACCAGATCTTGCCTGTTGTGAGTCTGGCCGGTGAGCTTCAGGTAACCGTACTTGCGCTCAATCAACTGCTTTTCGATCAATGCCAACATGGACGTAAATTGTGAAAAAACCAGAACTGAGCGCCCCTCTTCCATCAAATTATCCAATAACTCCATCAAGGTATCTAATTTTGCTGAGTTACCATGAGCCATGGCTGCTTCCGGTAGTGACAGCAATTGTGGATCGCAGCAGATTTGCCGTAATTTAAGCAAGGCATCGAGCAAGACAATCTGGCTCTTCCCCAATCCCTGCTTGGCGATTGCCTCACGCACCTTTTTTTCCATGGTCATGCGTATGGCTTCATATAAATCACGCTGTGTACCTGTTAATTCAATCATGCGGGTCATTTCAGTTTTTGCCGGCAACTCCCGTGCCACCTGATTTTTTGTCCGACGTAGCATGAAGGGTTGCACGCGACGCGCCAATAGGTCACGGCGTTCTACATCCGCGTTTTTTTCAATTGGCACACGGAAAAATTGCCGAAACTGTTTGGCATCGCCCAGTAAACCAGGCATTAAAAAATGAAACAATGACCACAGCTCGCCCAGGTGATTTTCAACGGGCGTGCCCGTCAGGCAAAGTCGATGACTGGCACGTAATTGCTGGACGATTTGCGTGGTTTTAGTCCGAGCATTTTTAATGAATTGCGCTTCATCAAGAATCAGATAATAAAATTTGTAATCCAGAAAACGCAGCTTGTCGCGCTGAATCAAACCATAGGTTGAGATAATCAAATCATAGTCATCGAAATTATCGCGATGACGGTCTGTTCCATGAAAAATCAGTACCTTCAGGTCAGGCGTAAAACGCGCTGACTCTTCAAACCAATTCCCCACCAAACTGGTTGGAGCCACAATCAAACTCGCATGGGTCAGCCGACCTTGCTCTTTTTCATATTGCAGATGAGCCAAGGTTTGTATCGTTTTCCCCAGCCCCATGTCATCAGCCAATACGCCTGAAAATTGACTGGTTCGCAAAAATTGCAGCCAATTCAGCCCTGTGTGTTGATAATCACGCAAAGGCGTCTGCAAACCATGCGGAACCTCCACTTCGGGCAGCGTTGTCAGCGTGGTTAATCGCTGTAGTTGAACACGTAAATCATCCGTTGCACGCCAGCGCCCGGCGGTTGCGGCCACAGCTTGCTCGGCTTCTTGCATTAGCAACAATTGATAGCGTCGCAGCTTCAGACCAGGCTTGTCTGTTCCGTGTTGACGTGCGTATTGCAACAACAAACGCAGGAGTGGTTTGATGCGCCCTAGCTCAATCTGCAATAATTTCCCTTTGGCAAACGGTAGCCTCACGAGCATGTTATTCGGTAAATCATCGAGCGTTTCTTTATCCCAACGATTGATTAAATCGGCAACCAAGGGCACAATGCTGACGTTTTCACCGTCAATCATAATGCCTAATTCATAAGCAAAAAAATCATGACCGCGTTCATGCAGATCCGAATACCATACCAAATCATCGGCATTGAATATTTCTTCCTGCATAAAATCCGTGGCATTCGAATGCCAGGCCTCTTTTTGATCGATAGCATGTTGTGCGTTGTTATCCTGTAGTCCTTGTTGTGGAAGGCCCGGAATATTTTCGCGGGCCTGCAACACCAGCAAACAGGCAACAGCGTGTTCGCAACTTGTCCGAGTAGGGCAACCGCATCGAGAGGGACTCGCAGGCCAGCTCCTCAAATCAATCAGCACATCATAAATCTGCCCTTCAGCGCCCTTCACGCGCCCTTTCAACAACCCGTCACTTAAACGAATATTGAGCACATGCCCGCGATTCGCATAATCCTGCCCGCGCTTTAGCAACACTGCCGTAAACACATCAACCATCCGCAATAGCGCAGCTTTTAACATAATTTAATTAACCCTTTCTTTTCTAGGCAACCATTTTAACTAAAAACGAAGGCTTGGGGTAATTTTATTTATTAATGGGTATAATAGGCTTACTTCACTCCCTTTATCACGATAAAATCATGCGAAAACCACTCACCCTGCTCATGGCTCAAATCAACCCCACCGTGGGTGCTATTGAGGCAAACGCTGAAAAAATAATGGATATCATCAGCACACAACAATGTGCACACGATGTCATTATTTTTCCTGAATTAACACTCACAGGCTATCCACCTGAAGATTTGCTACGTCGTGATGAGTTATTTACACGCGTTAATCTCGCACTCAAGCGCATCATGGCCATCACAAAAGACTGTCATGTGATTGTAGGTTACCCATTGCGTGAAAATGACAGGTGTTACAACACGGCGAGTGTTCTACATCAAGGTGCATGCCTTGCTACCTACCACAAACAACATCTACCCAATTACGGTGTATTTGATGAACAACGCTACTTTACCGCAGGGCCAGGCATACCCTGTCTCGTAACCATCAACGGTTATCTAACAGGTCTTTGTATTTGCGAGGATATTTGGGAACCAGGTCCGGTGGAACAATTGGTAGCCGCCGGCGCGGACCTTATGCTCTGTGTTAATGCCTCACCCTTTGATTGGAATAAATACACACAACGTGAAACACGGTTACGCGAGCATGCGAAACGTGGTTTGGCGATTGTGTATGTAAACCAGATTGGCGGACAAGATGAGCTCGTGTTTGATGGTCAATCGCTAGCATTGGATGGTACTGGCAACCTGTGTGCACGTGCGCCGGCGTTTGCAATCCATTTGCAAACTGTGACATTGCACGACAAACAAATTATTGGCGAGATCACGCCATTATTGGAAAAAGACGCCTTAATTTATCAGGCGCTGGTCTGTGGTTTACGGGATTATGTGGACAAAAATCATTTTCCCGGTGTGCTACTGGGGTTGTCTGGCGGGATTGATTCCGCACTCACACTGGCGATCGCCGTTGACGCACTGGGTGCATCCCGTGTGCATGCCATCATGTTGCCCTCACGCTACACGGCAAACATGAGTTCGGAAGATGCACTCAAACAATTACAGACGTTAAACGTTCAACACGCGACCCTTTCAATCGAACCAGCCTTTAACGCATTAATAGAAACCCTAGCCCCGGCTTTTGTAAATCACGCCCCCGATACCACCGAGGAAAATCTGCAAGCACGCATTCGTGGTGTATTGTTGATGGCCCTATCCAATAAAACCGGTAACATGCTCCTCACCACCAGCAATAAAAGTGAAACGGCTGTAGGCTATACGACATTATATGGCGACATGTGTGGTGGATTCGCTGTATTAAAAGACGTCCTGAAAACCACGGTATATGCCCTAGCGCTTTACCGCAACACCATCGGTCCCGTCATTCCCGAACGCGTCATCCAACGCCCACCATCAGCTGAATTGGCCCCAAATCAAACCGATCAAGACAGCTTACCAGATTATGCCATCCTCGATGCCATTATCTGTGGTTATATGGATGAGCGACTCAGCACAGAGGACCTGATTGCGCGCGGCTTTAATCAATCCGATGTACTGTGCACGGTAAAGCGCATCAAAATGCACGAATACAAGCGTCGTCAGGCAGCACCGGGAGTTAAAGTCACCGAGTGCGCTTTTGGCCGTGATTGGCGGTATCCTATTACGTCTGGATTTTAAGGGATGGCTCGCTGGGTGGCCCGTCGGGGCCCAGACGTTCGCGCATTAGCCGCTAAATTATTTATGGATTCCACAAAGCGTATAGATAATTCGTTAGGAAATGGTGGCGCATAATAAGTATAATTATTTTGCAACCACCAACCGACTTATTCTACTTTGTTGGCACCAACTTATCTGCATCATCGGCTTTGCTTTCACCCGTTGGGTTCTCTGCCCCCATAGCCTCCCCCCCTCGGTCGCAAACTAACCCGTGCTTGCAGCCGGTGGGGTTGTAGGGGACGTCGGTTGTTTTTCCCACAGCTCCGGTCCCATCTGCTGCCCCGCAAGCGGTTGCGAATAATACTATGATAAGTCCTATGATGTTCGTTCTTTGTCTTGTTGATAATAATTTCATTTGCATTCTCCTTAATTACCATGGAGTCACTCCTCTGTCACTATTAATCTAGCTCCATCGAGTTATGATCTTCTCCTCTACAACATGTCTAAACGCCAGCACACCCTGATGACCATCGCGCTTTCATGTCTCCAATGCAAGCAGCACTTGCACCTTGTATTGATGGTAACAAATCCTGCTCGTAATTAAAAGTGTAGCATACGTTACTTTTTCTCACATGAGGATTATAATGCTTATACATTTATTCATTCCATGGCGTCCATGTTAGAGCTGCAATCGCACAAACAGCAATCCGCTGATCCCCTGAGGCGGCCGCCGCATTCGGCAGAGGCTGAGCAGTCGATTATTGGCGGCTTGCTGCTTGAGAACCAAGTCTGGGACAAAATCGGCACGAAACTGTGCGAAGCTGATTTTTATCGTACTGAACATCGAATTTTATTCAGAGCGATTGTGAATCTGGCAGCTAAAAGCCAGCCGTTTGATGTGGTCACGTTGCTGGATACGCTGAAGTCAAATAAGCAACTTGATGATGCAGGTGGTGAAGCGTATTTGTTTGAGTTGGCCAATAACACGCCCAGTGTTGCCAACGTGTCGGCTTATGCCGATATTGTCCGGGAAAAATCGGTTCAACGGCAGTTGATTTCAGTTGCCAGTTCCATTGCTGATTCGGCTTATAACCCAGGTTCTCGCGAAGTAGCGGAGCTGCTGGATTTTGCTGAACGAAAAGTATTTGCCATCGCCGAGCAAACGGCAGGTGACGGCGGGCCTGAAGTGATTAAATCCATTTTAGCGCGCGCGGTAGAAAAAATTGATGCCCTTTATCATAGCGGTGAGGCCATTACCGGTCTGGCCACAGGCCTGGCTGAATTGGATGAGTTAACGTCCGGCTTGCAGCCCTCGGATTTGATTATCGTGGCAGGTAGGCCATCGATGGGTAAAACCACGTTGGCGATGAATATCGCTGAACACGTGGCCATTAAAGCCGCTAAGCCCGTGCTGGTGTTTTCGATGGAAATGCCTGCCGATTCATTGGCCATGCGGATGATGTCATCCCTTGGACGTATTGATCAGCATCGCATTCGTACAGGAAAACTGCAAGACGATGATTGGCCACGGATCACATCAGCCGTTCACATGCTGTCCGAAGCGCCCCTGTTTATTGATGATTCACCCGCCTTGAGTCCTGCGGAAATGCGCGCGCGTGCCCGACGTTTGACCAAAGAGCATGGGCAGCTTGGCTTAATCGTGGTGGATTACTTGCAATTGATGAAAATACACGGTTTTAAAGCAGATAACCGCACCGCAGAAATTTCAGAAATCTCGCGCAGTTTGAAATCGTTGGCCAAGGAATTAGCCGTACCGGTGATTGCCTTGTCACAGCTTAATCGTAGTCTTGAGCAACGTCAGGATAAACGGCCTGTCATGTCTGATTTGCGTGAGTCAGGTGCTATTGAGCAGGACGCTGATTTGATTTGCTTTATTTATCGCGATGAAGTGTATAACGAAGACAGTCCAGATAAAGGCTGTGCTGAAATCATAGTCGCCAAACAACGTAATGGCCCTATTGGTCGAGTACGTGTATCGTTTCTGGGTAAATTTACCCGTTTTGAAGACTTAGCATTTAATGGATACCAAGGAAATGTTGACTAATTATGAGCCGACCTTCCCATATTGATATCGATGCGCAAGCCTTGTTGCACAATGTGCAACGTGTTAAACAATGCGCGCCGCTAAGCAAAATTATTGCCATGGTTAAAGCCAATGCCTATGGTTGTGGTCTGCCTGCAGTAGTGGCCGCACTGGATGGACATGTGGATGCCTTTGGTGTGGCATGCCTTGAAGAAGCGTTGACCCTGCGTGCATTGGGTTGTAAGCGTGAGTGTCTACTGGTGCAAGGCGTGTTTGGCGCGGATGAGTTGCTGCTGGTGGCCCATCACAACCTGCAATGTGTGGTTCATCAAGCGCGTCAATTGCAATGGATCCTCGCCACCCCACTGTCTATAAGAATTAAAATATGGGTGAAGGTTGATACCGGAATGCATCGCGTGGGTTTTGATCCAGGCGAGGTGTACGATGTGATGCAAGCACTCCGAGCGTGCCCTTGGGTTGATGATGAAATCGGTTTGATGAGCCATTTGGCATGCGCTGATGATCCCACGCATGCGAGCAATCAGGCGCAATGGCAAACATTTAATAACTTGCCTGATTTTTGGGTTAACGTGGTGCGGAGTATGGCCAATTCAGCGGCCATTATGGCCTTGCCTGAGATGCATGCTGATGCAGTGCGACCGGGGATTATGTTATATGGGGTATCACCATTTCCCAATCAAACGGGTCATGATTTGGGATTGATCCCCGTTATGCGCTTTATGTCTGCTGTGACCGAGATTCATCACTA
>JBCKWE010000023.1:0-26144 GCA_038923045.1 Legionellaceae bacterium | reverse complement strand
CTTAAATTAAGTTAAGCTTTATTTCTGACAATAAAAGGTGCATGATGAACATTGATACGTTAAATATCACACATCCTGCCGCTGCAAACCACGCGGCTAGCCCCTTATTGCGCATTGACGCCGGTAGCAGTATCACCCCTACCGTCATAAACTTAACGTCCAACACGCTATTAGAACAAGCCTACGCTTGGATTTGTGCGCAACGCAAAGATAGCAGCCATAATAATAGCGTATGGGACTTACGATTCAATTGGACAACCGTTAAGCCTGAATTACAACGCCAATTATTAGCGGGCGTTTACCATCTTAGCCCACTACGCAGTTATAACATCAATGATGAATTCATCAGTAGCTGGGATGCGACCGATGCCTTGGTGTTAAAAGCGTTAAGCCTTGCATTACAGCCCTTATTTTCTATAGACCAATATCCGCATTGCACCCATTTAAAAGGTGGTGGCGGTATTCACGCAGCCCTTCAACTCGTAGCAACTAACAAAGGAGACTATCAACACATCCTAAAAAGTGATGCCTATCACTATTATGAGTCCATAGACCATCAGGTTTTACTGACGGCGTTAGAAAAGCTAATTGATTGTAAAATCCTTCTCAGCTTGCTGGCTCAATATTGTCAACGGCTTGAAACAAGGGATGGCAATTATTATCATTTCAAACAAGGCATCCCTATGGGTTGCCCGCTATCACCGCTGATGGCAGCACTTTATATGAAACCGCTCGATGACGAGATGAGCAAACATGGCGCGTATGTACGCTTCATGGATGACTGGGTAATTATGGTGAAAACAAAACACCAATTGCGTCGCATCATTAAGTTAACTCACAAAATTTTAAATCAGATTAAACTCAAAATGCACCCCGATAAGACATTTATTGGGTGCATTAAAAAAGGCTTTGATTTTTTAGGCGTGCGCTTCGGTGACGCCCCTGAAATTTCAAAAACAAGTCTTGAAAATCATCAAACTAAAATAGCCCAACGTTATGCGAAAGGTGCAAGTGTCGCTTGCATTGGAGACTATATAGCACGATGGTCATCATGGTGTGCTGGCGTATTGAAATGTTGTATAAAAGAAGTTCATAACTCCATGGAACTAGAGCGTGGCCAGCCGTTCGGCTCCGTGGTACTTAAGGAGAATAGAAATGCAAACTTTATCAACCAACTTAAATGTCCGCACTTTAGTTTTTAGTGCACTGTTATTACTAATAACGAGCACCATAACAACAGCGGGCGCAATAACTAAAAACACTCCAACAGCAATAATCTGCGATAAAAACACGTGTACAGGGTCGTGCTGTCATGACACATCCACTGGAACGTATGGCGGTAAGAAGCAATGTGGCCAAATGGGGTGCGAATGCCTAAAGACGCGCGAATCGTGTTTATAGATCGCGCCAAAGTAGGGTGACCATGGAGTCGCTATATAACAAGCCTAGCTTCCAATCGGAGACTCTGACATCAAGCGCCTCCACCTTGGGCCAACGAGTAATCCGGGATACACCCGCGGACCTTCACGGCATTCGGGACGATGGTTGAATATTTACTTCAACAGACTTCGTGGAGTCGGGTTTTTACGTGGGGGGTCTGAACGGTTACACCCAGAGTAGTACTCCGAACTCTGGGTTGCTTCGCTGCGCTCGTAATGACGGGTTTCATATCCCAATTATCCTTAACTTAGCGCCATTAGTGGTGACCCTAGATGACATTTCAATTGGGAATGTTCAGGGTGTATTGCATAAAGCTATTTGGGATGTTTTGGTTTAGTGTTTCACGTGAAACATCCATTCTCCACAGCAAACATTGAAACCTCGTCCCCATCCAAATGCCCGCATAAATGCGCGGGATCGATTGCCGTTAAAAAAAACTGGCCTTTGATTTGGCTCAAACAACGAATAAACCGTTTCAAATGATTAGCATCCAGCTCCGCCGCAATATCATCAAACAAATAGACGCATTGCTTCGGTAGCAATTGCGCTTGCGCGAGTTTTAGAGCAATTAATATTATTTTTTGCTGCCCGCGAGACAGTGTCTGCTTTGCTTTAAGTGCGGCTGATTCAAATAAAATATCAGCTTGATGTGCGCCAGAGTGGGTGTATTGTGCGTGTAGATCACTGTCAAACTGCTCATGAAGGATCGAGGCAAGTGGCTTGCCAGTGGCTTTTTTATCCCAGCCTTTATAATAATGGATGGTGCAGGGCGTGTCCGTTAGTTGCATCAGCAGGGTTTGGAAAGTGGTTGACCACGCTTGAAAATAAACCGTGCGCATCGCATCCAGTTCGGTGGCTAACTCAACCAGCATGGTATTCCAGGGAAGGAATTGTTGCTTACTGGCTTTCTGCCGCAATAGTGCATTTCGTTGCTTAATGACGCGTCGGTAGTCCTTCCACAGGGCATGATACGATTGTTTCACGTGAAACAATCCCCAATCAAGCAAGCCGCGCCGAATGGCGGGGCCTTCGTCGATGATCTGAAAAATGTTTTGGTAGAATGCCTGACAGGGAAGAAAGTGTGCTAGCTCGCTGCTGCGTTGGCAAGGTTGTTGATTTAATCGTACCTGGGTTGGGTTGTTCATGGATTTTTGAATGCTCACCGACTCGTCTGAATGCATGCGGGCGAAAACCGTCAAAGCGGGTTCACCGTGAGGGATTAACGAACTAATTTCACGCGTACAAAACGAGTGGCCGGTGCCAAGAAGATAAATGGCTTCCAGAACCGAGGTTTTGCCGCTGCCATTCGCGCCGTAAAATACATTGTAGCGTGGATGGAGGGTCAGACTGGCAGCAGATATATTGCGTAAATGATGAACATTCAGGAGCGATAGGCTCATATTTTCATGGGCATAATAATGTACTGATAGTTCTCGTCATTGACCAATTCAACCAGAATACTACTGTCATTATTGGACAAGGACAACCGTACAGGGCCATCGGTCATGTGGTTGAGTACGTCCAGCAAGTAACTGGCATTGATACCAATGGTTATTTCATCGCCCTGGGTTTGAGCTGGCAGTGATTCTATCGCTTCCTCCTGCTCTTGATTATTGGCAATCAACGTAAGCAATTCAGGTTGTACATGCAACAACACAGCACGTAATTTTTCATTAGCCAGAATAATAATGCGTGACAGGGCGCGTTTTAATAAATCTCGATCAATCACGACCTGCTTGTCCTGATCTCTGGGAATTGCTCGTAAATAAGGTGGAAAGCGCGCCTCAATCAATTTTGATGAGAAGGTATATTGTTCGGTAACCAATTTAAAATGGTTCTTGCCAGCGGACACCAAAACCTGCTCGTCAGTAATATTATTAAGCAGCCTAAGCATTTCCTGAACGCCTTTTTTAGGCAGCAAAAGTCGATGATGTTGCGTGGTGACGTTCCAAGGAAGGCGGCAAATCGCCATCCGGTGCCCATCGGTCGCCACCACGGTAAGTGAGTGGGCATCAATTTCAAACAGCAATCCGTTCAAATAGGCCCGTACATCTTGCTGAGACATGGAAAAATACGTCGATTGCAGCAGATGAATCAGTGAGGCACGATAAATGGAGAACTCTATTTCATTAACTTCATCAGCACTGGCCGGGTAGTCATCTGCCGGGAGAGTGGCCAGCTTGAACTGGCTTCGCCCTGCCTTTATAGACACAACACCGGATTTAAATGAAATGGTCGGGTTGGCATCGTCTTCAAGGGAGCGCACGATGTCGATCATTTTTTTAACCGGGATCGTGACTAACCCGGTCTGGCTTTGACTGATACACGGGATTCGGCAGGTGATCTCAATTTCAAGGTCGGTTGCCGTCAATAGCAATTGATTATCAACCAGTTTCAGGAGGATATTCGACAAAATAGTCAGCGATTGTTTTTTATCAACGGCACCGGCAACGGTCAGCAAGGGCGTTAATAATTGTTGTTTACTGATTGTTAATTCAAACATGGTCAACCTCACTTATGAATAGCACCAAAGGGATCGCGCGCATCCAACCTCAAGACGATAATGTACGCATAAGATTTTTATAATCTTCAGCAAAATCAGCCCCTTCCGAAACCAACTCCTTAACCTTTCGACAGGCATGGATCACTGTTGTGTGATCGCGGCCGCCAAAGTGGTCCCCAATTTCAGGCAAACTGTGATTGGTTAATTCCTTTGCCAGCGCCATGGCCATCTGACGCGGTCTGGCAATCGAGCGGCTACGTCTTTTTGACAACAAATCCGCTACTTTTACTTTGTAATATTCAGTCACGGTCTTCTGAATGTTATCAATAGTAACCAACCTGTCTTGTAATGCCAACAAATCTCGCAGGGCTTCACTCACAAAATCGATGGTGATGGACTTGCCTGTAAAATGAGCATTAGCAATGACGCGCCGTAACGCACCTTCCAGCTCCCGTACATTTGAACGGATGCGTTTTGCAATAAAAAACGCGACTTCATAGGGCAAATCAACATTGGAGAGCTCGGCTTTGCTAATCAAAATCGCGACACGCGTTTCGAGTTCAGGCGGCTCAACGGCAACCGTTAATCCCCAGCCAAAGCGTGATTTAAGCCGTTCTTCAACCCCTTCAATTTCCTTAGGGTACCGATCACTGGTTAAAATAATTTGCTGCTGACCTTCAAGCAACGCATTAAACGTATGAAAAAATTCTTCCTGCGAGCGATCTTTTCCAGCAAAAAATTGAATATCATCAATAAGCAATGCATTAAGGGATCGATAAAACCGTTTGAATTCATTCATGGAATTGGTTTGCAATGCCTTCACCATGTCAGCCACAAAACGTTCAGAATGCAGGTACAAAACCTTGGCTTCCGGGTTATTCTTTAAAATGGCATTGCCAATGGCGTGCATCAGATGGGTTTTTCCCAGACCAACACCACCATAGATAAACAACGGGTTGTAAGCGTCCCCGGGTGATTCGCCGACTTGAAAGGCGGCGGCACTGGCCAAATCGTTGGATTTTCCGCGTACAAAACTATCAAAAATGAATTTTTTATTCAGATAGCTATTTTTATAATGGTCAGCCGATTTTTTGGCGGATGGTTTAGCGGGCGATATGGTACGAGTCCCCTCAACCGATGGGGTGCTTATCCTCACAGGTTCTGCAACCTTGCTACCAATTTCAATGCTGACCTGCTTTATTTGTTCCCCACTGATTTGGGTAATCAATTCCACAATGCGTGAATAAAAGTTCTTCTTGACCCAATCCACGACAAAGCGATTGGGCGCCAGCAAGATCAAAGTAGCATCGACAGTTTCAGCCTGCAAGGGGCGTAACCAAGTATTGAATTGTTGAGCGGGATACTCTTCTTGCAAAAGCCCCAAACATTTCTGCCAGACAGTTGCAGACACAGATAACTCCTCAAAGTGGCAAAGGGGATGATGTATCTCCCCTGTGATTTCAGACAAAAAACCAAACTAGACGAATCCGTAGCCGATCATTGTACCCTTAAACCCAAACAAGAGCTAGTTTAACTCTCTTCC
This sequence comes from Legionellaceae bacterium, assembly GCA_038923045.1. Lineage (GTDB taxonomy): Bacteria > Pseudomonadota > Gammaproteobacteria > Legionellales > Legionellaceae > DDPF01. The sequence goes on along the minus strand of JBCKWE010000023.1, from coordinate 20,658 downwards.
AACACAGGGCGAATTATCCTTTTATGGGAGCAATATAATCAAGGCCTGTAGGCGTCACTGCGATTAGCTGACCCCACGGCGTACGAAATCTAGGGTAGTTGGATTGAAAAAGCCTAAAGTCCAGCTCAGCTATTACATATTCTCTTTATTTTTATTGTGTTTTTTTTAATCAATACCAAGATCTTTCCTGTGCATAACAGTGTAATTAAAGCCGCGACAAACCGTGCACAAGTTCACTTAAAGTGTGAGCCTAGTTTTTTATACACTAGTATCCTAAGTTAAAACAATCGTTACCAACAGGCTCAAAACGCTGTAAGTAATTGATATTTATTTTATATACAGGATAAGCCACAGAATTTTAATAGCTAATAATAAAAGTAATTTACTTATTTAACTAATTATAATTATAAGCTAACTCACTGCGTTCGGGACGACGTGGGGTTATAAGCAAAGACATGTTTAATCCCTGTGAATAGGTACTTGACAGCAAACAAAAAGTTTCATACTATTGCCAACTCTAAAAAATTAATGACAGGTAAAACATGAAACGTACCTTCCAACCCAGTAACCTCAAATGCAAGCGTGATCATGGCTTTCGTGCACGTATGGCAACCCGTTCAGGCCGTTTGGTTATAAAACGCCGTCGCGCCAAGGGTCGTAAACGTTTAGCTGCCTAAGTGAATTGTTTTGATAAAAAACGGCGGTTGTTAAAAAAAGCCGAATATGATTTTGTATTTGCTCAATCAAAAAAAATAGTGATGAACGAATTTATTATTTTGTATCGCGATAATGTGATGGGCCATTCTCGACTGGGATTGGCTCTATCAAAAAAAATGATAGCCAAATCACATGATCGCAATCGAGTCAAACGTATATTGCGCGAGACATTTAGAAAGGATAAGCAGTTACCATCCGTGGATATTGTCATGCTGGCAAGGCCGGGTGTTGGTAAAGTGCCTAATTCAATAATCAGTGCTAAATTGGGTAGCGCATGGGAAAAATTATCATCTTCATACGGAAATTGATTTGCGTTCCAATTAAAATTTACCAATATTTGCTCAGTCCACTGATGATGCCATCTTGTCGTTTTAATCCCAGTTGTTCACACTACGCCATGCTTGCAATTACCCAACACGGTGTTGGTAAAGGGTTATATTTGTCGGGTCGTCGTCTATTGCGATGCCATCCGTGGGCTGATGGTGGTTACGATCCTGTTTTACCTAACGAAGAGAAGCTTTAAATGGATAATCGACGTCTTGTTTTATTTGCGGTGTTAGCACTGGTTACATACTCCTTGTGGACAGCCTGGAATACTGATTACCCCACCATTGTACTTCCGACTGAGCGTATACAAGCGCTAGGCGTACCTGTTCCATCGGTGACGGGTGATCGATTGCTACCCGCAATGGCTGAGGAAAAATCGATAAATCCGGCGACAGTTTATCAATCAAAATCCATCAACGTTAAAACAGATGTGTTGGATTTATCGATTGATTTACAACACGGTGATATTATAGCGGCTCAATTACTGGATTATCCCGAAAGTGTTACTGAAAAGGGCAAGCCGTTTACATTACTGCAAAATAATAACGGTGAACGTTATGTTGCTGACAGCAGTTTGTTTGTGGTTGAAAATCAACAAGTGCAGCCTGTTGATTTTTATTTTACCAGTGAACAGCTGGAATACCAGTTACTTAATGGTCAAAACGAGTTAATTGTATCGTTAACTGGAAGAAATTCAGACGGTCTGGCAGTAAAAAAAGAATTTATCTTCACAAAAGGCAGTTACCTGATTACGGTTCGTTATATACTGGCTAATGAAGGTGATAAAACGTGGAAAGGGTATATGAATACCCAACTGTTGCGGAGCTCACCAAAAGAAGATAATTCCAGCATATTCCATGTTGGTTCATATACCGGTGCCTCTTATTCTAAACCAGGTCAGTCGCGTTACAAAAAAATTGGATTTAAGGACATGACTAAAGCCAATCTGGATTTGGATAGTGATGGTGGCTGGATTGCCATGCAGCAACATTACTTTCTCACGGCGTGGGTTCCACTGGCAGACAGTAAAAGTCGCTTTTATACCCGTGCAGTAGATGGCGATTACACGATTGGTGCTGTTAGCCAACCGCTTACATTAGCGCCTGCTCAACATGCAGAAGTTGCTTCACGCTTGTATTTAGGCCCTGAAATTACAAACACATTAAAAGCCATTGCTCCAGGGCTTGATTTAACCGTAGATTATGGTTGGCTGTGGTTTATTTCCGCCGTGTTGTTCTCCCTTATGAAAGCTATTTACTCCGTTGTTGGTAACTGGGGCTGGTCTATTGTTTTAGTTACCGTGTTGATTAAACTTGCGTTTTATAGGTTATCAGCAACCAGTTATAAATCCATGGCAGGCATGCGTAAATTGCAACCGAAGTTGTTGGCATTACGTGAGCGTTTTGGAGAAGACAAGGCAAAAATAAGTCAGGGTACGATGGAACTGTATCGTCAGGAAAAAGTAAATCCTCTGGGGGGCTGTTTACCCATCGTGATTCAAATCCCTGTTTTCATTGCGCTGTACTGGGTGTTATTGGAAAGTGTTGAACTTCGCCAAGCACCGTTTATGTTGTGGATAACGGATCTTGCGTCATCTGATCCTTGGCATGTGTTGCCCGTGATCATGGGGGTGACCATGCTTATCCAGCAAAAATTAAACCCAACTCCACCGGATCCAATGCAGGCCAAGATCATGATGTTTTTACCGGTTCTGTTTACCGGATTATTCTGGAACTTCCCTGCGGGTTTGGTCTTGTACTGGGTTGTTAACAATACGTTATCCATTACGCAACAATGGTATATCACCCGTAAATATGGGGCAGACAAGCCAGTGAGTCCTGTTAGGCCGACCAGGAAATTAACCGTTGTAAAATAATGGAGACAGATACAATTGTAGCCATTGCTACCCCGCCTGGTCGCGGCGGGGTAGGCATTATCCGTGTCTCAGGACCACTTTCCTGTGCTATCGCACAAAAAATTTCGCATAAAAAAACCATTGAACCTCGCCTTGTACAATTTTGTTCGTTTTATGCTTGCGATGACGGTGATACCATTGATCAAGGTGTTTTACTGTATTTCAAAGCCCCCCACTCCTTTACCGGCGAGGATGTGGTTGAGTTTCAAGCCCATGGTGCGCCAATAGTGCTTGATCAGCTATTGAAAGCCTGTGTGTTACTGGGCGCACGCCTTGCAAAACCCGGCGAATTTTCTGAACGCGCTTTTCTTAATAATAAAATTGATTTAACGCAAGCCGAAGCGATAGCCGATCTTATTCACGCCAGTTCACTCACGGCTGCTCGCATGGCAGTGCGCTCCTTACAAGGTGATTTCTCTAAAAAAATAAATGAACTTAACCAGCAATTGATCCATCTACGTTTGTACGTAGAAGCTGCAATTGATTTTCCCGAGGAGGAAATTGATTTTCTTAACGATGGAAAAATAGCCTCTATGTTGAGCTGCGCGCGCGAGGGTCTTGGTGCGATTCGTGCGAGTGCTAATCAAGGTGCCATGTTACGTGAAGGCTTGTCCGTGGTGATTGCCGGACGGCCTAATGCCGGAAAATCAACGTTAATTAATTTACTGTCAGGGCGCGATGTGGCCATTGTGACCGACGTTGCAGGTACAACACGCGATGTAATTCGCGAGCCAATTTTGCTGGATGATATTCCCTTGCATGTGATTGACACGGCGGGTCTGCGTGATAGTGATGACTTGGTTGAAAAAGAAGGAATCAAGCGCGCATGGCAGGAAGTTAGTCGGGCCGATTGTGTGCTATTGGTGATTGATGTAAGCTGTGAAATAGATGCTACGCCATTAAGTGAGGCCATTCAGGCCGTGTTGCCAGCCAATGTACCCATTATTCGCGTATTTAATAAAATTGATACGTTGGGCTGTTCTGCAAAAACCGAATCCAATACCGTGTACCTTTCCGCTAAATCAGGCGAAGGGCTAGCACTGTTAAAAGCCGAAATAAAAAAAGTGGTCGGTTACCAGCCGGCTGAAGGGCAATTTTTGGCACGTCGTCGACACATACAGGCACTGGATACAGCACAAGCCTTGTTATTGGCCGGGCATAACCAGCTGTCAACCCACCGTGCTGGTGAGTTACTTGCCGAAGATTTACGCTTGGCTCATCTTGCTCTGTGTGAAATTACCGGTGAATTTACATCGGATGATTTGCTGGGTGAGATTTTTTCGAGCTTTTGCATTGGGAAGTAGTTAAGCTAAACAACACTTGTCTAATCCTGCGTATAATGATAAAGTGCTTTTATTTGGCATAATATCATTATATTTTGCAAAAGGATTCTTTATGCAGACGTCGTCACAATCTTCAGCCACGAATAATAATAATGAAGAATAATACTTTTTTTCAGCCGCTACTAGCCAACGTAGTTACTTTTACTACTCATGTTAACGCGCAGCGGCTTAGCAGCCGTTTTACGTTGGTCACACTGAAATTGTCATTGCTGTCCGCGAATCAGCATCATTTACTGGATAACGTAGAATGGCTACTAAGCCGACCAATTAATATTGCGATTCTTGATTCGCCATTGAGTGTTTACAATGCATTGAGTGTGGGTCTGATAGGTATTCGTTTTCTTGTAAATGTGATTGATATTCTTCAGTATACATTTGATGGACCTGAATCAGATTGGTACGAACGTTTTTGTGAAAAGCTTTATGAGCATCATTACGCTTTGATCAGTGATGCTGTATGGGGCACGGTTAATGCACTCAGCAATTATGCAGCTTATTTTCATATCCCGCCTGGCGTACCTAATTTTCTCATGCTCGGGTTTACCGTGTTTGATATTGTTTGGATTAATTATAAGCTTGATTTGGTAAACCAAGATTATGATACTGAAAAGGGCAATTTTCAGGGCGATCTGCCGAAATTGGCAATACTTGAAGGTGATCACGTAAATAAGATATCGGTGCTGTTATTTAATAGAACGGCGGCTTGTTTGTTTTTGGGAGCGCTTACCACGGCATTTATACTATCCCCCCCGGCACTTGTACCCATCTGTTATTTGGTTTGCAATATTGCGATAGCCATGTATCTTTCGGCCGATAAATACGGTGCATGGAAAGAAGAGCAATGGAAAGAAGTACAGTTGATGAAGCATGGCGAGCAGAGGGCATGGAATGATCTAGTGTGCACCATGGCTAAAAATACCATCATGCCCTTTATTTACTTAGGCGCGTTTACAGCTAGCGTGCCTGCCGGCATTGCGTTAACAGTGGCTTATATGGCTTATGAAGCTGGGTTGTTGACGCGAGTTCCTGATGTGTTTCCTACCTCCTGCAACGCTAATGCAAGCGTGTAAACCTCATTCTTATTCTCCCGCGTCAGTCGAGCGGCAATCTTCACTGCCTGTTTTAGAGGCAATTCTGCCAACAGAATTCTCAATAAGCGTGTAGTCTCGGTATGGACCGGTACTTGCAGCACTCTGGGGGGTATAATCAAGACAAACTCCCCCTTGCAATGCCCGCGATCGGCTAGCAACCAAGCTTTTACGTTTAAGCAGCCTCCGGAAACAAAGCGCTCAAACGTTTTGGTGAGCTCCTTGGCCAGCACCAATTCAGACGCCTCACCAAAAACAGTCGCGATATCGTCAATGCTTTCAACGATACGATGGGTTGATTCATAAAACACCAGCGTGTGTTCAATGGTTTGCAAAGACTTAAGTTTACTTAATCTGGCCGCCTGCTTTGCAGGTAAAAATCCAAAAAATGAGAAGGTATCACATGGGACACCGGCTGCAGATAATGCGGCAATGACCGCACAGGCACCTGGAATGGGAACCACGGTAATGCCATGTGATTGCGCGAGCTTAACCAATGGGTAGCCAGGATCACTGATTAATGGTGTCCCTGCGTCACTGATTAATGCAAAGGATTTCCCTTGTTTGAGTGCATCGATAATCGCGTTACTTCTGTTCGCCTCATTGTGCGCATGCAGAGATACCAATGGTTTTTTTATTCCCAAAAAGGTTAGTAATTGCATGGAGTGTCGCGTATCTTCCGCAAGGATTGTATCCACTGACTGGAGGACAGTTAATGCACGCAAGGTGATGTCATCACGGTTGCCAATGGGGGTTGCTACAATGTAAAGAATACCCATTGTTGTTGCAGAAATGTTCATTCTGGTTTATCCTCTTCAGTTCTTGCGCTCTGGATTATAGTTTTATGTTGACAATTATACGGCTTTTAAAGCCCATAGTACTCGTTTTTAGTTTGATTTTACTTACGCATTGCACCAAAGTGCGTGTGAATGACACGGAAGGCCCGCTTCATGTTACCCACAAATTGGCCAGCCCCTACACCATGCCGGCGGCTGCCTACCTTGCGTTGGCTAAAAACCAGGTCGGAACTGAAAAACAATCTTTATTTCTGATGGCCGCAGGTCGTCTGATTTATGATGGACAATGGCGACAAGGACTGGCCACGCTAGCACAGACAGGTGAGTTGTCGGTTGAACTGGCCGATGAAAAAAGTTTATTACAGGCTAAAGTTGATTTAATTCGTGAACAACCGCGCGTTGCCATTGCAAAACTGGCCAACGTGCGTGAAATACACAGCCTGCCAGTTTTCTATCAGGTGCAGTATTATGAAATGCTGGCGTCCGCTTACCAGTCTATCGGTAATGCAGCCGAATCCGTGGCCGAACGCATTAAACTGGAGAACCTGTTACCCGATGAGGCATCAAAGGCAAATAATCGCCGCGCGCTGTGGTTATCATTAACGACCTTGCCCGTTGCTGAGCTGAATACGCTGGCTGCTGAAGCAAATGATGGTTCCGTGCTGCAAGGCTGGATGCAACTGTCACTGGTTTCGCGTAAACATTATGCCAATCCTCAAACCATGCTCGCGCAGATTGAACGCTGGCAAATGCAGTTTCCCAATCACCCAGCCAACTACATTCTGCCTTCACCGCTGGATAGTGTAAAAAGTAGATTGTACGCACCACCCCGGCAATTGGCGCTGCTATTGCCCTTGACGGGTCCGTTAGCGGGGCCTGGAGGTGCGGTCAAGGATGGTTTTGTGGCCGCCTATGAAGGCAGCTTTGCGCATGATTTTATGAAAGTGCGGATATATGATACGAACACCGCCACAGCGACGGCCCTTTATCAGCAAGCACTGGACGCAGGCGCTGATTACGTTGTGGGTCCACTGAGCAAAGCTGACGTGACCTCAATGGCTTCAATAAGCCACCCTGTGCCCACGTTGTTGCTTAATGAGGCTGATGGCCGGATACAAGACAATGCCTTGCAGTTTGGTTTGTCGCCAGGCAATGAGGCGCGTCAAGTTGCGGCCAATGCACGCAAACATGGGTTGACACGTGCGTTAGTGATTGCACCAACCGGCGCGTGGGGCACCGATGTGGTTAATGCATTTTCCAGCCAGTGGCATGCCACTGGCGGACAGGTGGTTGATACCCTGCATTATGGCGCACACGATGACTTGAATGTTGGAATTCGCAATTTTTTACACGTTTCTGATAGTGAAGCGCGTGGAAAACAACTTAAAAAACTGTTAGGCCATAACATTGAATCCGCGCCCAGCCGCCGTCAGGATTTTGATGTCATATTTTTGCTGGCTTACCCGTCAATGGCTAGGCAAATCATGCCGATGTTGAAGTACTATTACGCAGGCGATGTGCCGGTGTATGCAACATCGAGCGTGTATTCAGGTACGGCCAACTCGATGAAAGACCGTGATTTGGATGGCATTATTTTCTGCGACATGCCTTGGGTATTTAGTCATCAGATGGGCAGTCGCAATTGGCCAGAACAATTTAACAGTTATAATCGCCTGTATGCATTGGGTTTGGATAGCTTTGCCTTGACCCGCCAATTGAACCAGTTGATTCTTTTTCCAGCTTTGGGCGTTAGTGATAATAGCGGGGTGCTTTATTTAAGCTCCAACCAGCAGATTACCCGCCTGCTTGCTTTTGGACAGTTCAGACAGGGCTTGCCACAAATACTGGGTGAAAATAGATAGTATGCCCTATTCCACCAAGCTCTTCTCAACCAATTCACGCAAATCTCGCGACAAATCCTTCGCCGCTAAAATCGTCAACTCCCGCTTCATGGCTTCTTGTCGCGCCAAATCCAAACGCTGCCAACGTGTGAATGGGGTTGCGAGACGGGCTGTGATTTGTGGGTTGATTTTATCCAGCTTCAGCAACATTTCCGTCAAAAATGCGTAGCCGCTGCCATCTTTTGCATGAAAATGACGGGGGTTTTCTTGGGTAAATGCGCCGATTAATGCACGTACTTTATTGGGGTTCTTGATGTTGAACTTGGGATGCGACAGCAGCGTTTTTACAAGTGCTAAGGTATCAGGCAATTCAGAGCTGGCCTGCAGGGCGAACCACTTATCCAGAACCAAATCATCTTTTTCCCATTGATGATAAAACGTATCAATGGCTTGTTGACGCGCCTTGGTGTGCGAAGCATTTACCAACAGCGATAAACTGGCAATTTGATCGGTCATGGTTTGGGCTTTTTCAAATTGCGTGTTACAGAATGACAGCGTTTTAGCTTCGTCCGCTTTCATCATCAGGCACAGGCATACATTGCGTAATTTACGCCGACCGTAGGCTTTACCATCCATGGCGTGATCTTCCTGTTGCCATAATGCAAGGTATGTCGTGCTCGCTTTGGAAAAGAGTGCGCGCCCGAGTTCTTCCCGAAAGAAATCACGTGCCGCCTCAACTCGATCAACATTAACATGCGTTAGCGTTGATGCCACGTCTTCATACGTGGGTGGCGTTAATAATTCAGCGCGTAATGCTGGATCCAGCGACTCATCACCCAATACATACTGATAAGCATCCAGCAAAGTCGGTGGAATCTGCCATTCGGCGAGTGGCGCATGATAACAATGCACTAGACAGGTTATCGCTAGCCGCTGCGCCGCATCCCATTTAGCAAAACCATTGGTTTCAAAACGCAATAAGGCTAACAACTCATTCTGACTTAGCGCTGAGCGCAACAGGATGGGAGCTGAAAAATCACCTAACAAAGAGATAATGGGTTTTGTTTGTAATCCGTCAACATGAAATGTTTGGGTGGTTTCACGCAATTCCAGTACGACTGGTGTTGATAACGATTGGCCTTGTCCGTCAAACAACGCCATGCGAATCGGAATATGAAAGGGCAGCTTAGTCGTAGACCCTGGTGTAGCCAAGCATGATTGCGTCAATGTAATACTCAGCTTTCCATCCTGATAATCAGAGCTCACCTGTACTTCTGGCGTTCCTGCCTGGCTATACCAGCGTTTGAACTGGGTAAAATCGACGCCATTCGCATCCTCCATTGAGGCCACAAAATCATCAATCGTCACGGCTTTCCCATCGTGACGTTCAAAATACAAATCCATCCCGCGACGAAAACCAGCCTCCCCAAGCAGCGTTTGTTGCATGCGAATGACTTCAGCCCCTTTGTTATAAATAGTTGCCGTGTAAAAATTATTGATTTCCTGATACGACTCAGGCCGCACAGGATGTGCCATCCGACCGGCATCTTCCGGAAACTGGATGTTACGCAGCGTTTTTACATCCAGAATACGGTTCACATCGCGCGAATTCATGTCGCGTGAAAATTCTTGCTCACGAAATACAGTTAATCCCTCTTTCAAACTCAATTGAAACCAGTCACGACAGGTGATGCGATTTCCAGTCCAGTTATGGAAATATTCATGCGCGACCACTCTTTCAATGCTGGCATAATCCTGATCACTCGCCGTATCGGGGCGCGCCAGAATATATTTGGAATTGAAAACATTCAATCCTTTGTTTTCCATCGCCCCCATGTTGAAATCACTGACCGCCACGATCATGTAAATGTTCAGATCATATTCACGGCCATATTTTTCCTCATCCCAGCGCATGGCTTTTTTCAAGGACTCCATTGCGTGACCGCATTTGTCTTCATTGCCCGGTTCAACATAAATGCGTAACGCAACGACTTTGCCAGAGCTTGTGATAAACTCATCTTTCACACAAGCGAGGCGTCCTGCAACCAATGCAAACAGGTAGGATGGTTTTTTGAACGGATCTTGCCAAACCACCCAATGCCGCCCGTCAGCAGCATTACCTGAATCCAGTAAATTGCCGTTGGATAACAACACAGGGTAATCCGCTTTTGCTGCACTGATTCGCGTGGTATACATGGCCAACACATCCGAGCGATCAGGAAAATACGTCATGCGCCGAAAACCTTCGGCTTCACATTGTGTGCAAAACAAATGATTGGAGCGATAAAGCCCGAATAATTTGGTGTTGTCTTGCGGGCGAATGCGCGTCACGATAGTTAAGGTGAATTCATCCGGACAGGATGGAATAATCAGGTCTTGCTCGTCCATCCGATAGGCTGACGTCGCTAATGGAGAATCATTCATTGCAATGCTGACTAGTTCCAAGTCATCACCATATAAATGCAAGTCACCTGAACGCTGTCGCTGTAAGTGCATATGATTTTTAATCAAGGCATGATCGTCATGCAAATCAAAATGTAGCTCCACGGTTGTGACTAAAAAAGTGGGTGGTTGATAATCTTTTAAATAAATAGTTGTATTGCGCATGCGTGACCCCAAAAACGAATATTTAGTCCGGCTGTTACTCTACCATAATCATTATATAACCACATGCAGGAATTGAATATGCTCTTGAACATAATTAACGGTGTAAGCCGAGATCTACGGCTCGCAACCCGCACTCCGCCGCTCTTAAGGATTCGGCAGCCAAAAGTAAAAATACGCCGATTGATAATGGTAGAGAAAGTAGCGAAAACCCCCGCCCTAAACGGCGAGGTTTTACACTATGAAGGATAAACCTAAATATAAAAATAATCTCGATTGGTATGGCTGAATTAAACGCAACCGTGTATAGTGCTGCGCCTACCCAACCATTATGGTGAAAATAATGAACATTGAAGAAGCCGGAAAAATATTACAAAGAATTGATATATCCATAAACACGAAAGAAAACAGGCGATCATTAGTTGACGCCGGAGAGCACGCACAAAAGATTATCGCAGCCCTTAGGATATTGAAACGCGCAGGTATTCTTTATCAAGCCAACGTTGACTCCCTAGTCAATGCAGGGGAGTATTTAAACGCGTTGGCTGACGGCCTTTCGATATTGTACAACGCATTTCTCCTTAACGAGGACAATTTTATCGCCCTATCCGATACCCAGGGGCGTGTGGGCGCAGTGGTTGACTGCCTCAATATGTTGCACTTCGAAGGATTTCTTAACAAACCAAACTTTTACGCTGTAATCGCTGCCTTGGAGGATGGAGACGCCCTGGTTAGCGGCTTTTTGATATTGAACGGCGCAGGAATTCTAAACCAATTGAACATTACCGCCATAGTAGTTGCCCGTGAGGACGCACGATGCGCTGTGGCTAACGACATTAGTAGGGTATTTAACGCCGCCAGAATCCGTGCCCAACCCAATCATGATAGCGTTCTACTAGATGCCGGATGGTATGCAAGCCCTGAGGTTGTAGAAATTATTTCATTAGGTATAGGTAATTCAGAGATTGCAGTTCCTAGTATCGGAAAAACACTTGAAGCAACCGGGTTGTTTGCTACAAAAACCGATAGAACCAATACCTCTGCGGCTGATGATCGTGTGCATAATAAACTTGCTAAGTCTTCCTTAAATTTGCAATAAAACAATTAGCCTTGTGAGGAAGAGCTAGGGGGACAGCCCTGGCTAGGGGGTGTTGACATTGGGTCTTATTCTAGACTACGGTTAATGTCAGCACTATCAAGATGATGACGATTCGGAGATGCGAATGGATGGCATGAAAAAAATGGATGAGAATAATCAACCTTACCTTGAGGTTTCACTCAGTGGTTATGGCTTACTCACCAATCCGTTGTTGAATAAGGGAATGGCTTTTAGTGAGCAGGAACGTCACGATTTTAATTTATTAGGCCTGCTTCCCCCGCATTTTGCCTCTCTTGAGGTGCAGCGTGCGCGCTCGTATGAAGCGTTTTGCAACAAAACCAGTGCTATAGAAAAATATATTTATTTGCGTGATTTACAGGATTCCAATGAAATTTTGTTTTATAATTTACTGACAACCTACGTTACGGAAATGTTACCTATTGTTTATACGCCTGTTGTGGGCGAAGGTTGTCAACGTTTTAGTGAGACTTACCGCCGTCCTCGCGGTTTATTTATTGCATACCCTTACAGAGACAAAATAGACCTGATTTTATCGAACCCACATTTTGATGACGTTGAGGCCATAGTGGTTTCGGATGGTGAACGTATACTGGGTTTGGGCGATCAGGGCGCAGGCGGCATGGGGATCCCCATTGGCAAGCTAGCACTCTACAGTGCTTGTGCCGGTGTCCATCCAGCGAAGACGTTGCCCATTTTGTTGGATACCGGTACGAATAATGTGGAACGAATCAATAATCCGTTGTATATCGGATGGAAAAATGAGCGTATCCGTGGCAAAGCGTACGATGATTTTATTGACGCGTTTGTTGTGGCCATTAAAAAACGATTTCCTCATGTTTTGTTACAGTGGGAGGATTTCGCACAACAAAATGCCAGCCCGATTTTAGAAAAATATCGAGACCAATTGTGCACGTTTAACGATGACATTCAAGGAACAGCTGCGATTGCTACTGGCGCGTTGTTATCGGCTTTACAAGTAACAGGCATCCCTTTACGTGAGCATCGAATTGTTGTTTTGGGTGGTGGTTCAGCAGGTTGTGGTATCAGTAATTTAATCATGCAAGCGATGATGGATGATGGTTTGACTGAAACGCAAGCGCGTTCTCGCTTCTTCTTGGTCGATCGTTTAGGATTATTGGTTGAAGGTGCTACGGGATTATTGTCATTCCAAGAAAAATTTTGTCAGCCAAGGCAGGTGGTTTCGCATTGGACGTGCGCTGATCCCAATAATATTACGTTGCTGGATGTAATAAAAAATAACCACCCGACGGTTCTCATTGGAGTCTCAGGTCAACCTGGCATGTTTACTGAAGACATTGTGCGTGAGATGGCAGCACACGTTGACAGGCCTGTCATATTTCCTTTGTCAAACCCTACCAGTCGTAGTGAAGCGATCCCTGCGGACTTAATTGCCTGGACGAATAATAGAGCCGTTATTGGAACAGGCAGCCCGTTTCCACCGGTGATGCGCAATGGTGTTTTAACACGCATCGATCAGACCAATAACGCGTATATTTTCCCCGGGATGGGTTTGGGTATCATAGCTGTCAAGGCAACGCGCGTGACTGACAAAATGTTCATGGTTGCCGCCAAAGCATTGGCTGCGTGTTCACCAACCATCAAAGACCCTGCCGCTAACCTGCTGCCGCCGTTAGTTGATATTCGAAAAATTTCGTTGCAAGTAGCCATCGCTGTCGCCAAAGAAGCTGTTGCATCAGGTTTTGCACCGCTTCATACAGATGAGCAAGTGGAGAAAATGATCCATGATAACGTCTGGGAGCCTGTTTATCGTCCTTATAAAAAATGTTTACTTAAAGGATCATTAGAATGACGACAGTTGGAACCTACCTTGCGCAACGATTGGAAGAGTTAGGCATTTCATCGTATTTCGCCATCCCCGGAGACTACAATTTATCCTTGTTAGATGAGTTGTTAAAGCGTCCAACATTACACATGATCAATTGCTGTAATGAACTGAATGCAGGGTATGCGGCCGATGGTTATGCACGCGTCCATGGCGTGGCTGCATTGGTAGTGACGTTTGGTGTGGGAGGGTTAAGCGCGCTTAATGCGGTTGCAGGTGCTAACAGTGAAAATTTACCCATTATCGTTGTTTCAGGCGGACCAAACACGAACTCCATTCAGGATGCAGAAATTCTTCATCATACGCTGGCCACAGAGCATAATGATTATGTTCGACGTATGTATGCGCATGTTACAGCGCATACTGTTTTTATTCATCGACCTGAAGATGCTCCGGCTCAAATTGATGAAGCCATCGCGATTGCCATGATGAGCAAAAAACCGGTTTATATTGAGATAGCTTGTAATGTTTCAGCTTTAGACGTGTCTGTTCCAACCAAACGAGCGTTCAATAATCGACAGGTGAGTGACTTGTCCGCATTGAGTGCGGCACTACTTGATGCGTCCGAGAAATTAAATTCGGCGGTAAAACCTGTTTTGATTGCTGGAAGTCGCGCTAGGACATGGTGTGTAGGGGGCTTGATTGAAATTTTAAGTGAAACCAGTGGATATGCGCTTGCGGCTATGCCAGATGCGAAAGGATTTGTTTCTGAAGCACATCCTAACTATATGGGTGTGTATTGGGGGCCTGTCAGCTCACCGGGTTGTGGTGAAATCGTTGAGTCCAGTGACTTGTATTTATTTGTTGGCCCTAATTTTAATGATTACACCACGGTGGGTCATGTGTGTAATATTCATCCTCAAAAATCAATTATATTGGATGAAGGGAAGGTGTCTGTTTGTGGGCAAGTTTATACGGGCATTACCATGCATGATTTTTTAGAAGGCTTGCTGCCATTAATACGTATAAATGATACGTCACTGAAAGCCTATCAACGTATAGCGGGTAATGCGCCCTTATACAATCAACCCGAAGATCTGAACGCACCATTAACGAATCGATTTCTATTTGGTCAAATACAGGCGTTACTTTCATCGGATTATGCTGTGTTGGCTGAAACGGGTGACTCCTGGTTTAATGGTTTGCGACTTCATTTGCCCAAGGATTGCCCTTTTGAAATTCAAATGCAATATGGGTCAATTGGGTGGTCTGTTGGTGCTCTTTTGGGAATGCAGGCGGCATTACATCTTAAGAAACGTGTGATTGCATTAATAGGCGATGGCTCCTTTCAAATGAGCGCACAAGAATTATCGACACTAATCAGGTATGATTTTAAGCCGATTATTTTTTTAATGAACAATGCGTCCTATGGGATTGAGGTGCAAATTCATGACGGCCCCTACAATGTTATTAATAATTGGCAGTACAAAGACTTGGTGTCTGTTTTTAATGGCGAATCACACCGTGCCAAAAGTTTTAAAGTAACGACGTATCAGGAGTTGTTGGATGTGATGCACGCGTTGCCCAAGCTGGATTGTTTATGTTTTATTGAAGTGATACTCGGGAAAGACGATTGCAATAAAAATTTATTGGACTGGGGGGCTCGCGTCGCAACGTATAATAGTAGACCACCTAGACAGTAAGCCGTGATTGCCACTTATTTACGCTGAATATTTTTATAGCGCGCTTAAGATTTGTCAACAATGTCTTGACGGCGCAATAGGTACAATTTTTTCGGGAATTGAAGATGTATCCTTCTACAAAAGGACACTATATCGTGAAAGTGTACTTAACAGCAAGGAGATGTTCAAGCCAACCCTGCATCCCTCGTTTAAAAAATTGTTGTCTATCCTGATTCGTTCTATACTGAACAATAAGGACAGGATTACGCAGGTAATCTGTGAAATGCAAAAGTATGTGAGGATTACGAATGAACGCACAAGATTTTTTAGGCAACTACACAAGACGGTATGAGGATAATAAAGAAGAAGAAATGAGCCTGACAGACTATTTAGAGCTCTGTAAAACCGATCCATCCGCCTATGCCAATCCCGCTCAACGTCTATTAATGGCGATCGGTAAACCTACAGCAGTCGATACCCGACATGATCCGATACTCTCGCGCCTTTTTTCAAATAAAATTATCAACCGTTATGAGGTCTTTAATGAATTTTATGGCCTAGAAGAACCCATTGAGCAAGTGGTTGGTTTTTTAAAGTACGCTGCCCAAGGCATGGAAGAAATCAAACAGATTCTGTATTTGCTAGGTCCGGTTGGGGGTGGTAAATCCTCGTTGGCAGAGAAACTAAAAGATTTAATGCAAAAATTTCCCATCTATGCCATCAAGGGATCACCTGTGCATGATTCACCGCTGTCATTGTTTGATCAAGAAGAAGACGCGCCATTATTGCTAGAACGCTTCGGCATCCCGAAACGCCAGTTGCGTTATGTGCTGTCACCTTGGGCTATAAAACGATTGCATGAATTTAATGGGGACATTAATCAATTCCGCGTGATCAAAGTCAAGCCATCCCGCATGAAACAAATCGCCATTGCCAAAACAGAGCCTGGGGATGAGAACAATCAAGACATCTCCTCACTCGTGGGCAAGGTTGATATTCGCAAGCTGGAAGAATTTTCTCAGGATGACCCCGACGCATACAGTTATTCTGGCGGGCTGTGTCGTGCCAATCGCGGGTTGCTTGAGTTTGTGGAAATGTTCAAGGCACCGATTAAAGTATTGCATCCTTTGTTAACCGCCACACAGGAAGGCAATTACAATGCTACGGAAGGGCTGTCATCCATCCCGTTTGAAGGCATTATTTTGGCACATTCCAATGAATCGGAATGGCAAACATTTCGTAATAATAAAAATAATGAGGCATTTATTGACCGGATCAACATCGTCAAGGTGCCTTACTGCCTGCGCGTTTCTGAAGAGCTTAAAATTTATAAAAAATTGATCGAAAACAGCTCGCTGGCCAGCGCACCCTGCGCACCAGGCACCATGGATATGCTGGCGCAGTTTTCAGTGTTAACCCGTTTGATTGAGCCTCAAAACTCCAGCATTTATTCCAAATTACGGGTATACAATGGTGAGAGCTTGAAGGACACGGATCCAAAAGCAAAATCCTACCAGGAATACCGTGATTTTGCTGGCGTCGACGAAGGCATGAACGGGATTTCCACGCGTTTCGCGTTTAAAATTCTGTCAAAAGTATTTAATTTCGATCAAACGGAAGTTGCTGCAAACCCGGTGCATTTGCTTTATGTACTGGAGCGCCAGATTGAACAAGAGCAATTTCCACAGGAACTGCATGAAAAGTATCTTGGTTTTATAAAAGAATTTTTGTCACCTAAATACGTGGAATTCATTGGCAAGGAAATTCAAACGGCCTACCTAGAATCCTACTCCGAGTATGGACAAAATATTTTCGACCGGTATATCACCTATGCTGATTTCTGGATTCAGGATCAGGATTATCGCGATCCCGATACCGGCGAGATATTTGACCGTGTCTCATTGAATGCGGATTTGGAAAAAATTGAAAAACCAGCTGGCATTTCCAACCCCAAGGACTTCCGTAACGAGGTGGTTAATTTTGTGTTGCGTGCGCGTGCCAATAATCATGGCAACAATCCCAAGTGGAACAGTTATGAAAAATTAAAATCGGTCATCGAGAAAAAAATGTTCAGCAATACCGAAGACTTGCTGCCCGTTATCTCGTTCAATGCCAAATCATCCGAAGATGACAAGAAAAAACATGCGGAATTTATTGCGCGGATGGTGGACAAAGGCTATACGCCAAAACAAGTTAGATTGCTCTGTGAATGGTACTTGCGCGTGCGTAAATCACAGTAAGGTGAGTGGCTAACATGACTCAATTCATTGACAGGCGACTGAACGCCAGTAAAAAAAGCACGGTAAACCGACAGCGGTTTTTACGTCGCTACAAGAATCAAATCAAGCGCGCCGTATCCGATGCCATTGGAAAACGCAGCATTACTGACCTTGAAAAGGGTGAGCACATTAGCATCCCTGCCAAAGAGCTGAATGAGCCCCGATTTCATCACGGCCAAGGTGGGCAGGTTGAACGCGTGCTCCCTGGCAATGATGAGTTTTTGACCGGCGATCGCATCAAACGCCCCGCCGGTGATGAGGGCAAAGGCGTAGGCACTGAGGCCAGTGATCAGGGGGACGGCGAAGATGACTTCGTGTTTGAACTCTCACGCGACGAGTTTCTTGACTTGTATTTTGAAGATCTGGAGCTGCCTGATCTGGTTAAAAAGCAACTGGCGCGCATCACTGCATTTAAAATGATGCGCGGGGGGATCACGACCAGCGGCACGCCAACCAATATCAATGTATTGCGATCCATGCGTCAGGCAACCGGTCGACGCGTGGCATTGGCCTCTCCTCATAAACGGCAATTAGGTTTGGTTGAGGACGAGCTTGCACGCCTACAGCGCGAGCTAGTCACGGATGCTGTCGAGATTGCACGTCTGGAAAAAGAAATTGAACGGCTTAAAAAGAAAATCAAAACCGTGCCGTTTATCGACACCATTGATTTGCGTTATAACTACCGTGTACGCGTCCCAGTTCCATCAACACAAGCGGTTATGTTTTGCGTCATGGATGTGTCTGGCTCGATGGACGAGCCTAAAAAAGACGTGGCCAAGCGTTTTTTCATTCTTTTGTATCTTTTTCTAACCAAAAATTATAAAAAAATTGAATTGGTGTTTATCCGCCACCATACGTCAGCCAAAGAAGTGAGTGAAGAGGAATTTTTTTACTCTCGTGAAACGGGTGGCACCGTTGTATCCAGCGCGCTTGAGGTATTACAACAGAGCATCGAGAAACGCTATCACCCGGATGCCTGGAACATCTACGTGGCTCAAGCGTCTGATGGGGACAACTGGAATGCTGACTCTCCCTATTGTCTGGAATTGTTACGCGACAATATCATGCCATCAGTCCAGTATTTCGCCTACATTGAAATCATGCCCCGCCATCACCAGAGCTTGTGGGAGGCTTATCAGCAAGTGCAAACCATGTACCCTAATTTTGCAATGGAAAACATTGATCAAGTCGCTGACATATACCCTGTGTTTCGCGCCTTGTTCAAGAGGAAAGCGGTATGAAAAAAAAACCAATATCCACAGGCTCTGAATGGACCTTTGAATTGATTCAGGATTATGACCGTGAAATCAAGCGACTGGCGAAAGAATACAAGCTCGACACCTATCCGAATCAAATTGAAGTCATCACCGCCGAACAAATGATGGATTCCTACGCGTCCGTAGGCATGCCCATCGGTTACAGCCACTGGTCTTTTGGCAAACATTTTGTGGGTGTCGAAAAAAGTTATCAGCGCGGCCAAATGGGTCTCGCCTATGAGTTGGTCATTAATTCTGACCCCTGTATTTCCTATCTCATGGAAGAAAACACCATGGCAATGCAGGCATTGGTTATTGCGCATGCGTGTTATGGCCATAACTCTTTTTTTAAAAACAATTATTTATTTAAAATGTGGACGTCGGCCGATGCCATTATTGATTACCTGGTATTTGCCAAACATTACATCAGTGCGTGTGAGGAACGTTATGGTATTGATGACGTTGAAAATACGCTGGACGCCTGCCATGCGCTGATGAATTATGGCGTCGACAGGTACAGGCACCCCGCAGCCCTATCCATTCAGGAAGAAAAACTCCGGCAAAAAAATCGTGAAACCTATCTGCAAGCCGAAGTAAACGATTTATGGCGCACCATTCCGGAAAGAATAAAAACAGCTTCTGATGGCGATAAAATCCGTTTTCCAGAGGAACCACAGGAAAATATTTTATATTTTATTGAAAAAAATGCCCCCATGCTCAAACCATGGCAGCGCGAAATTGTACGCATCGTTAGAAAGATAGCGCAATATTTTTACCCGCAGGGACAAACCAAAGTCATGAATGAAGGCTGGGCTTGTTTCTGGCATTACACCCTCCTGAACAAGCTCTACGACGAAGGGCTGGTCACGGACGCGTTTATGCTGGAAATACTACAAACTCACACCAGCGTCATCATGCAACCCGCCTACAATAGCCCGCACTACAGCGGTATTAACCCATACTATTTGGGCTATAACATGATGCAAGACATCAAGCGCATCTGTGAGCAACCAACGGATGAAGACAAGCACTGGTTTCCAGATTTAGCTAACACCGACTGGTTAACCAGTCTGGATACGGCGATGCGTAATTTCAAGGATGAAAGTTTCATCGCGCAATACCTTTCTCCGCATTTAATACGTGAAATGCGCTTGTTTCACCTTGTTGATGATGACCAGCATCCTGAATTTGAAGTGGGCGCCATTCATGATGAGCAAGGGTACCAAGCCATTCGTGAGGCCTTGTCCCGGCAACACAACCTAGGCAATCAGGAGCTAAATATTCAGGTTTATTCAGTTGATGTGGAGGGCTCGCGCGCCCTTACCTTGCATTATACGCAACATAACCGCGTGCCGCTCAACCAGGATACGAATGACGTGCTGAAGCACTTGCATGTATTATGGCAGTTTCCGATCATCTTGAAAGCAATCGATACCAATGGACAGGTGACTGCCGAGTATCATTGCCCGTTGAAAAACCCGTAAACAACAAAGGAGCCATTAACATGACAGACAAATACACGCAGTTGACCACAGACATCAGCACGCAATTGGCAAAAATGCGCAAGGAAATACCCGCGACCATGGCTGGCTTTACAGCGTTGGCTCAAGCTGCCACCAAGGAAGGCGTGCTGGATAAAAAGACCAAGGAATTGATTGCTATTTCTCTCGCGGTTGCCAGCCGGTGCCCCGGTTGCATTGGTTTCCACTCGCAGGCTTTGGTGAAGCTGGAAACCAGCCGAGAAGAGCTTCTGGAGACCCTGAGCATGGCCATCTATATGGGCGGCGGACCGTCTCTGATGTATGCGGCTGAGGCATTGGAGGCGTTTGAAGAGTTTAGTATGAGCTAGGGCCTCAGCATTCAGACAGAATCAAGCTTTTATAAC
>JBCKWE010000022.1:0-26922 GCA_038923045.1 Legionellaceae bacterium | reverse complement strand
GCCATGCCGTATTTTCTATATATTGAACGTCTTCTTGCAAAAGTTCAAAGTCATATACATTTAGGTCATCATCCATATGTTGTTGATTTGTAGTGCCGGTTAAAGGCAATATCCCAATTTGCTTTGCAAAGCGAAATATCAATTGTGGTATGGTTTTATTATATTTTATAGCGAGCGATTGGATATATGGGGTTAATAGATAAGGCTGATTCGCGGTCAGCAAAGAAAATCCTTGATAGATAATCTGATTTTTTTGACTAAATTCTCTAATCTCTTGATCCCATTTCGTGATAGCAAAACATCTATTTTGTATAAATGATGGCTTTATAGAGACTTTTTTGTATAGCTCATCTACCTGTGCAATGTGGACGTTTGAAATGCCCAGAAACTTCACCTTGCCATTATGTACCAGCTCTTCCATGGTCTGCCAAATTTCTAAATCTGCGTCTATTATTCCATGAGACAGTGAGGGACTATGTAGGATATAGGAGTCAATGTAGTCTGTTTGTAAATGATTGAGTGAGCTTGCAAAGGATTGCTTGACCTGGTTGGTTAATGAATCAAATTCATCATAAGGTTTTCGGTGATCTTGGCCATGGACAGAAGTGAACTTTGTTTGAATAAATAAATCACTACGTGTTTTTTGACTGGTTGTTAAAAATTGTTGAATTGCATCACCAACGGCTTCTTCAAAATAATGCCTGCGCTGATTGGCTGTATCAATTCCTTGAAACCCAGATTTGAGTGCTTGAATCACCAGTCGTTTTGTGTCATCTTCCTTCCATGCTGTACCATATAAAATAGTGGGGATGATTGATGTATCGTTTTGTGCTTGCTTCATAATACTTACTCCATTAGTGTCACAGTATGACTAGGCTAATTCCACAGAGACGGTTAGGTTTAATCGTTATTTAAACTTTTGTGATTATACCCCTAAATGGTGCTAGCGTGATAAATCGATTAAAGATACAATAATAATTAACTGAATAGGGGCAACAATGAAACGTAATGGATCAGCGGAGTGGCAAGGTGGTTTGAAGGATGGGAAAGGCACTGTTTCAACAGAAAGCGGTGTTCTTAATCATGCTCAATATTCATTTACAACTCGTTTCGAGAATGGTCAAGGTACAAATCCAGAGGAACTGATTGCAGCGGCACACGCGGGTTGTTTTTCAATGGCATTTTCGGCTCAATTAGAAAAGGAAGGTTTAAACGTCGAAAGCATTAAAACGACGGCAACGGTTTCATTAGAAAAATCCGATGAAGGCTTCTCCATTTCTTCTATTCATTTGCAGGTGACGGCCAGAATTCCTAATGCCTCGCATGATGTATTTAATAAGGCTGCAAAAAATGCAAAAGAAGGCTGTCCTGTATCTAAGTTAATGAAAGCAACGATTACTATGGATGCCACGTTAGATAATCTATAAAAACCGGTGATGAAGCAGTCGACGTTATCAAGTAAACTCGTGCTGTAATGCCTCAGCTAGCTGTGGATGCTTAAATTTATATCCGGCACACGCTCATTAACCGCAGGCTCATTAGTTCTGTAGGCTTTTGTAGCAAATAACCCAGCTCCTGTAAGAATTGCTCCAAAACCAATGCTAGCAACTACAATCACTGGTATTCCAAGCGTTTCCGAATCATTAAGGACAGTAAAAGCAACTGCAATGGCAGCTATTCCTAAAACCTTAATAAACCCAGAAAGTATGGGCATTGATATTTGGTTGTCTTTCTGTGAAATAATTTTTTCAGCCACAGCGTTTGCATGCTCTTCGGCAGCTACTAGGGCGTCACGGGTGACCTGCTCAGGAATTCCTGCGACGTGCAATCTCACAAGGCCGTAAGCCACAGCGTTCGCCCGCTCACCGGCAGCTACTAGGGCCATAAAGTTGGATTGGTTAAGGTTTCCTGCTCGGCTCAATCTCCCAAGGGCTGAGGCCACAACACCTGCTTGCACTCCGGTAGCGACTAGAGCGTCACCGTTTTCTGGAGTATTTATGGCTTTATTAAGTTTTTGTAATAGTTCTCTGGCTTCTTTAATGTTCATTTTTTTCCTTAATTCGGTTAGGTAGATTGTTTTTTATACAGTACTGTGTGAAATTAAACCATATAAATTTGGTATTAATATGTTTGTGGCATTGTCTTTTGTATCAAAAAACCTCAGATTGTGACCGCACCAAGTATAGATCCAGCCCACTGATTATGTGGCTGTTGCTCCTCATCAATTGGGAGTGGCTACTCGACAAGAAGCCGCCTTTATCGGGCTTGCTGTTTTTTTTGCACAATCTCATCAGTCGCAGGCTTATTGGTTCCATGGACTTTTCTAGAAAACAACCCTATTCCTGCAAGCATTGCTCTAATATTAGTAACTACAACCCCTGGATTACTTGATGAAATAATATCTCCAGCCACAGCGTATGCACGCACTCCGGCACTTACTAGGTCGTTAAATTTGTCTTGGTTAAGGATTATTGCTGCGTCGTTTAATCTACAAAGGCCGCGAACCACAACGCCTGCATGCACTCCGACATCTACTAGAGCGGCACGGTTGGCTGGGTCATAGATTTTTGCGTCGTACAATCTACAAAGACCGCGAGCCACAACGCCCGCATGCACTCCGGCAGCCACTATGGCTTCACGGTTGGCTTGGTTAAGGATTATTCCTGCGCGGTTCAATGTACTAAGGCCGTCAGCCACAGCGTACGCATGCACTTTGCCAGCTACTAGGGCCTTAAAGTTGGATTGGGTAAGGATTTTTTCGCACTTTAATTGCCGAAGGCCGCGAACCACAGCGCTGGCATACTCACTGGCATACTCACTGGCAGCTACTAGGCGGTCACGGTTTTCTTTAGTATCTATGGATTTATCAAGTTCCTGTAATGTTGTTCTGGCTTCTTCATGGTTCATTTTTTTGCCTAAATTTGGTTGGGTAGGCTGGTATCGCCACAAGGCGTGACAGTAGGCTCACATCGGGCTAAAGCCTGCATGAAGGGTAATATTCAAACGGTCACGGCTTGTGGCGATACCCATCTAAGTGGGCTAGTAATTGTTTCCCATGACAACTGATGTTTGCTGTTAATTTTTCCTTTGATGCTGGTAAACAAGTTCACCATCTACTTTTCGTATTTGAGCTCCATGAGGCTCTTTAAAAACTGCTCGATAATATTGGTAATCGTAAACGCCTGGCTCTAGTTCAACTTTCCAGGAAACTAAATTTTCTCGCATAAAAAGTGAACCAGAACACTCTTTAAATTCAACAGGAACTGTGTTCTGTTTTTTAATATAATATATTCCCGTATATCTGTGCCCAATCGGAAGCGTTTTTACTTCTTCTGTTAACGCTGTTATTAAATGATCATAGTGTTTGACTGTGCGATCATAGTCCGCCTGGCTAGAGACCTGAATAATATTTTTTTCCATATACAGATATTGTCTTTTTAAATGCTCAATACTTGATAGAAAATTTATGACATCGCTGCGACTCTTTTGCATTAGTAGTAAACCTCGTTAAAGTAGCGCTGTTATTTGTTGGTATTTACGGGATGATTAAAATCCAGTAAATACCCGCTAGTAAACAAAAAAAATGAAGATAATGTTACCGCAAGTCGTTTTCAAACGCAATTTAATTTTCTAAAGTTATATCTTAAATTAACCAGATCACTGTCTTGACAATGGGATCCACTATACCTGATTATACCCTACAGCGGATAAAACCTAGTTTATCCTTTGTAGGGTATAAAATGCTAATCATGCGTTTAAGGGATTAAATCGCTACGCCACTACAAACACACCCTGCAATTGCGCTAAATGACTGTCCACAAACGATTGCCCCAATCCACGCACCTTCGCCAAATCTTCGACCGATTTGAACCCTCCATTCGCTTCACGATAGCTCACAATTGCCTCTGCACGTTTCTTACCAATGCCTTTAAACGAGCCGGTTAACTCCTGAAGCGTGGCTTTATTTAGATTGATTTTTAACAGCACTTGTTCAACTACCGGAGGTAGTGTGGTTTTGGCGTCCAGTGCGATGGCCTGAGTGGACAGGGATACAACAAAAAATGACAATACAACAGCAAACATGGTTACTTTCATAACAATCTCCTTGATTGATTGGACTACGTAATTAACTTAATTTCCCGCTTGTTTCTACAAGCCCCCCGTACGTCGTCCCGAACGCTGCGAGGGATCTCCTTAATTACGGGAGATCCCTCGCAGCGTTCGGGACGACGTAGGAGCGACCTACAAGACGAACAGCAGTATCTCAGAGCTTATTTGAAATGTCTAATATAAATTACCTATTGTAGCAATTGACAAGAGGCGGTATCCTTATCAACCCACTTGAATCTGAACTATTGAATCCATGGATACCATTTATAAACCGCAACACGTTGAAGCGCAAGCGCAACAATACTGGCTCAAGAAACAATCATTTCATGTCACTGAGGACTTGAATAAAGAAAAATTTTATTGCTTGTCCATGTTCCCCTATCCTAGCGGATCCTTACACATGGGGCACGTGCGCTGCTATACCTTAGGCGACGTCATTGCACGTTATCAGCGCGCTCTGGGTAAGAATGTGATGCAGCCTATTGGCTGGGATGCGTTTGGTTTACCCGCTGAAAATGCGGCCATCAAACATGGGATCCCGCCTGCCGAGTGGACGAAGCAAAACATTGCTGCCATGAAAGCGCAATTTATGCGTCTGGGCAATGCCTATGATTGGCGCCGCGAAATAACGACCTGCGATCCTTGTTATTACAAATGGGAGCAGTGGTTTTTTATTCGGTTGTTTGAAAAAGGTCTGGTCTATAAGAAAAATGCGATTGTAAACTGGGATCCGGTTGATCAAACCGTGTTAGCCAATGAACAAGTGGTTGATGGCCGCGGTTGGCGTTCGGGCGCGCTGGTGGAGCGCAAGGAAATTTCGCAGTGGTTCATTAAAATTACAGCTTATGCCGATGAATTGCTGCGCGATCTGGACACCCTTGATGGCTGGCCCGCACAAGTCAAACAAATGCAACGAAACTGGATTGGCCGTTCGGAAGGCAGCGAAATATATTTCAAAGTTCATAAGTTTCCCAGACGTCTTAAAATCTACACGACCCGTCCTGACACATTGATGGGGACAACGTATTTAGCCGTAGCGCCTGATCACCCACTTGCAAAGCAAGCCGCGAAAAATAACGCGAAGGTGCAAACGTTTCTCGATAGCTGCCAAGGCGTACGCATGGCCGAGGCAGACATTGCGACCATGGAAAAACGCGGCATTGATACCGGTATGAAAGCCATTCACCCTGTTAGTGGTGTTGATATTCCCATTTGGATCGCCAATTTTGTCCTGATGCAATATGGTTCTGGTGCTGTCATGTCAGTTCCCGCACATGATCAACGCGATTGGGAGTTTGCAAAAAAATACAACCTGCCACAGCAGGAAGTAATAAAACCAATAAATGCCGATCACGATTTTACGCACGCCGCGTTTACGGGCGAAGGAACCTTGATCAATTCAACTCAATTTAATGACCTAGCTTCAGCCGACGCGATGAAAGCCATTACGGCCTATCTTAAAGCGCAAAATGCGGGGAAATCATGTGTCAACTACCGCTTACGTGACTGGGGTGTATCTCGGCAACGCTATTGGGGAACACCTATCCCCATGATTATTTGCGAGGAATGCGGCATTGTTCCCGTTCCAGAAGCTCAACTGCCGGTTATCTTGCCAGAGCACGTTGAATTAACCGGCAGCGGTTCGCCACTGTCGCAGTGTCACGAATTCATTCACACGACATGCCCCAAGTGCGGTCAGGATGCCAATCGCGAATCAGATACATTTGATACCTTTGTTGAATCCTCGTGGTATTACGCGCGCTTTGCCTGCAAAGGTCAGCAAAATGTAATGCTTGACGATCGTGCCAAATATTGGACTCCAGTTGATCAATACGTGGGAGGGATTGAGCACGCGGTCATGCATTTACTGTATGCACGATTTTTCCACAAGCTCATGCGTGATGAAGGCCTGGTTAATTCAGATGAACCCTTTAAAGCATTGCTAAGTCAAGGCATGGTCTTGCGTGACGGGCATAAAATGTCCAAGTCCGTTGGCAATACTGTTGATCCTAATCATTTAATTGATACCTATGGTGCAGACACAGCTCGATTGTTTATTATGTTTGCAGCGCCTCCAGAGCAATCCTTAGAGTGGTCAGATGCGGCTGTAGAAGGCTCTCATCGATTCCTGAAGCGTTTGTGGGCATTCGCATGCCTTCATGAAGCTTTATTTATTGACGTGAATGACTCGCTTTTACATGGAAACGACCTTGTCAATTGGCAAACCTGCGACAGCAGGCTAAAGAAATCGCGTCTGGTCGTGCATCAAATCCTCATGCAAGCCACCATCGATTACCAACGTCAGCAGTTTAACACCGTTGTTTCGGGCTGCATGAAGCTGTTTAACGAGCTGTCTGCCTACTCGGTAGAAACACCGGAAGATAAATTTTTTATGCATTCAGGAATGAGCTTTTTACTGCGCCTTCTGGCACCGATTACGCCGCATATTTGCCATGCGCTGTGGCAACAATTGGGTTTTGAAAAAGCCATCATCGATGCGCCTTGGCCGAAATTCGACAAAACCGCACTCAAAGTAGAGGTGGCGGATTTTGTAGTGCAGGTTAATGGCAAGCTACGCGCGCAATTTACAGCCAACATTGGCGCAACGAATGAGGCATTAATTGAAATGGCATCAACGCAGGCGGCATCGTTTCTTGTTGGAAAAACCATTATGAAGTCCATCGTGATTGCACACCGTCAATTAATCAACCTGGTGGTTGGCGAGTGAAATCGATCCGGCGATTTTCCGGTATCTCCTGGGTGTTGCTGTTGCTGTTAACCGGCTGTGGCTTTCATTTACGTGGCATGATCGAGATGCCACGCTGGTTGAATAATATCAGCATCGTGGTTCAGAATGCACATCGTGACATCGAAGCGTCCGTGCGCGAGCAGCTGAAAGCTTATCATATTAATGTCTATCCAGATCCAGCGCTTGCTGAATATTGGTTGATAATCGAGCAGGATGATTTTCGGCAGCAAATTAGCAGCATCAGTTCCAGCACCACACCGCGTCAGTATCAATTGATCTACACGGTACATTTCAGGCTGCAGCGTGCAAAAGGCCGAGAAATCATGCCATCAAGCCAAGTTGTTGTGACGCGATTGATTACACTCAACAGTAACCGAATATTAGGCTCGACTAACGAGGAAGATCAATCAAAAACCGAAATGCAACGTGATGCAGCAATACAAATCATTGATAAATTAGGTCGCGCTCATGAACATTAAATGTCGAGCCATCGCACAAAATTTACGCCAAAAATTATATGGTTTGTATATATTAACCGGTCAGGATCATTATCTGCTCAATGACGCCGCCCTCGCCATTAAAAAAGCATGGCGAGCACGCGGCGAATGTGATGAAAAAATAATAGAATTGAATGCCCCTGCCGATTGGGAGCGATTGCGAGTTGAGGCCAATAGTTATTCCCTGTTCAGTGAGTTTGTTTTGCTGGATGCGCGTTATGATAAAAAAACAATTGATGCGGGGGTCAAAAAATTGCTGGCACTTTATCTACAAGACATCAATTCCAGATGTCTGATTATTCTACGTGCACCCAACGTTCCCGGTAAACAACTGCAACTTCTTGCAAACAATGCACACACAGTGCTGGTACAGGCAATTCCACTGGGACCTATCGAACTGCAACGCTGGATCACCACACAACTTAACGCCCATGCCATCCACTTTGAGGTAGCGGTCCCGGCTTTGATTCATCAATACACGCAAGGCAACATGCTGGCTTGCGCACAAGTGATTGAAAAACTGGCCTTGATTAGCAACGAAGGCGAATTATTAACAACCGCCATGACTTATGAGCACTTGAGCGATCAGTGTGATTATCAATTGTATGAATTAGCCGATGCCTGTCTATCTGCTCGTGCGGAAAAAGCTATCCATTTATTGCGTCAGGCTTGCCAAAATAAAACAGAACCTACATTAATTCTGTGGCTCTTGAGCCAGGAAATCCGCCTGCTCATTCAACTTGATCACTTGCGCCAGCAATCCATGCCAATCTCAACGGCTTGCAATCAATTGAAGATCTGGCCGCAACGTGCACGCGCCTATGAAACAACGCTCGCACGCTTATCACCGGCAAGACTGCACGATTTGCTCCAGACGTGCCACCGACTGGATATACAAATCAAATCCAGTCACACTGTGTCACACTGGCATGGGCTCGAACGTGTGGCGTTGGCATTGTGTTAAAGAAAACCAACCCTCACAGCATCCTCCTCTATGGCGGTAGTTTCGACCCCCCGCACCTAGGCCATTTAAACACCGCCCTCGCTGTTCAAAAACACATTCCATTCGAACGCTTTATCTTTCTTCCTTGCAAAAATCCCGTGCTCAAAAAAGAGACGACTGCATCATCAGATCAACGTGTTCACATGATAAAGCTGATGCTTGAATCTCAGCCGCACACCAGCCCACGTCGTCCCGAACGCAGCGAGGGATCTCCCTCTAAATTTGAAATTGATTTACGTGAAATACAACGTGAAACGGCATCTTACATGGTAGATACATTGCAAAGTTATCGTGAGGAGCTTGGCGTAGAGGTTTCCATCACCCTATTATTAGGGATGGATGCTTTTCTGCAATTGCCGCAATGGCAGTCTTGGGAAAGAATATTGGAGCTTGGTCATTTGCTGGTGATGAAACGTGCTCAAATTGATGAGACAACGACCTCATTAAAATCATTACTTGAAACACATGAAATTTTCGATAAAACCCAACTGCTCAACCATGCCTGTGGAAAAATATATCAATATAACGCAGGTGAATATGCCATTTCATCCAGCGTTCTTCGCATAAAAATAGAATCTGGCGTGGATGTCCATGATTATTTACCGGAGCTTGTTTATCGGTACATCAATGAACGGAAGATATACTCCACCATCTGATTTACATAAGCTGTGACTCAGATGGCTGCTGTTGCAATAACTGCATGCCTATATCTTGCGTACCCTTATCAAACATTGACATTTTTTTAATAACATCCGGCGTTTGCCCATAAAGCCACTCTACCAACGGATCAAATTGAGCATAGAGTACTGAGTTACTTCTATACTCATTCACCGGTAACGATGTCATCTTGAACACCAGCATTAACAGCGCCACAATAAATACACCACGGACAAAACCAAAGCCACCGCCTAACAGACGATCAATCCCACTCAAACCCGAACGATGTAAAAGGTGACTGATGATGCCGTTCACAATGGCACCAACAATCAGGGTTGCAACCAAGATAATGATGAATCCTACGGCAGTACAGGCTGTTTTATCTGCTATATACGGTTTAAACCACGCGCCGGCAATTTGTGAATAGGTCATTGCAAACCAGAATGCCAAAACCCAGACGCCTAACGAAATAAGCTCTTTAACAAAGCCACGGAACATGCCTGTGATAACAGATAAGCCAACAACGACAGCAATGACAACATCAACCCAATACAAAGTCATGGTTAGCTCACTCCGGTTTTAATGATAAATCCATTCATTTGCATATTGCTCGCTATTTTTTTCTGTAAGGTGATGGCATCATTTTTTTGATTAACCAACCCTACAATCACTTGATAAAACTGCCCTTGTTTACCGCTAAACTTATTGTAATGTGCCGTAAATCCTAGTTTTCGTAAACGCGAAACCAATGACGCTGCATTATTTTGGTGAGTAAAGGATGCCAACTGAACGCCATAGCCCCCTTTCAGGCTCGTAATGCTTCTAGACCTGCCCGCAACAATTTTTGCAGATAACGCGGGTTTAACTGGCAAGGATTTTGTAGGCATGAAGGCGACCGTTGTATTCATCTTCACAGGCGAATCTACCTTGACCACCACAGGTGCCGGACTGATACTCAACGACTCGGCTTTGGCAATCACCGATGTATAGGGCTCATCAACAACATGGGGTATATCAAGATGTACTACCTTGACCGACTTCAGCATCGCACTTTGCTTAGGAATCGATACACTGGGTGGCACGGGTTTATTCGGTAGTTTCAAGGACACACTAAAGTTTTCCTCGAAATGCTGGTTTGATTTTTTCATCATGGACGGCAAAAAAATAACGGCAATCGCTAGGATAACCACAATGCCCGTCAATCGAAATTTAACACGTTCATCCATTACAAATTTCATCACAACCCCTCTTGTTTTAAGCGCCTAGCTATTATTACTGCACTGACCATCAAAAAAGAACCATAAACTACAATCATATCACCTGGCTCTGCCTGCTGCATTGCGGCAACCCAAGCTGTTTCTGGGTTGCCGTAAAAAGGCGCCCGATAACTACTTTCAGCGTGAAAAGCCGCCTGTAAAATCGACTCACTGGCAGCACGTTTACCCGTTAACAGGGCAAGATACCAGAAATCAACACATGACAGCATAGGTCTTATTAAACCGCAAAGATCCTTATCTTTCAATCCCGAGAATACCGCATGCACCTTCCCTCGCGGTTGATATCCGCTGATAAAGCTTGCTAATAACGCAACAGCTTGAGGATTATGTGCTACATCAAATACTGTCGTCACAACGCCGTGCTCAACATGTTGTCTACCAGACAAGGTAACTGCCTGCATCGCAAGCGCGTATTGTGCGCTATTTACACTTAACTTGTCAAGTAATAGCCCAGATGCAACCACGGCGGCCACAGCACTTTTTAGGTTGATCCCAGGGCGCGGCAACTGCATAGGCTCCATTGTTTGACGTAAAATTATTAAATCCATTTCTGTCGTTTCAAACGTATAATCGATCCCTAGCCTTTTCATACGCGTATTTAATGCGCTGGCTTGCGCGACAATGCTGGCTGGCGGTGTGTTATCAGCATAGATGAAAAGCTGATTAGGCCTGAGTATACCTGCCTTCTCATAACCAATGGCATCAATGGTATCCCCTAAACGTTCCTGATGATCCAAATCCACTGTGGTAATAATGGCGAGATCTGCATCTATAATATTGGTCGCATCCAGGCGGCCACCTATCCCCACTTCCAGAATCACAACATCCAGTGCGCATTGCTTAAAATAATATAATGCAGCCAGTGTGGTCATCTCAAAATAAGTCAAGTGTATATCTGCACGCACCTGTTCTAACAACGCAAAAGTTGCACACAATGATTCATCTGAAATGGGTTGTTGATTAACACAAATTCGCTCGTTAAATACCAATAAATGAGGGGATGTATAGCTTCCTACATTAAAACCTGCCGCACGGTAAATAGCTTCCAGTGCCGCAACGGTTGATCCCTTGCCATTGGTTCCGGCAACGGTAATCACAACACAATCCAGCACACATAACGATAAACGGGAAGCTACAGCCCTGACGCGCGTCAAGCCAAGTTGAATTTCTTGCTGATGACGGTTTTCCAGCAGGTTGAGCCATTCATCCAATGATCTGGCTAGTGTGCTAATAAGGTTCATCAACTTGGCTCGGTGCCGCACGGTGCGTTAATTTTGCAATCAGCTCAGCTACTGTTTCACGCAAAGCGCAGCGCTCGACTATCATATCAATATGACCATGTTCTAACAAAAACTCACTGCGTTGAAAGCCTTCAGGTAAAATTTGACGAACAGTTTGCTCGATTACTCGAGGGCCTGCAAATCCAATCAGTGCATTGGGCTCGGCCATAATGACATCGCCTAAACTCGCAAAACTAGCCGATACGCCACCCATGGTTGGATCAGTTAATACGACAATAAACGGCAACCCGGCTTCGGCAAATTTAGCCAATACCGCAGCGGTTTTAGCCATTTGCATCAAGGAGAACAATCCCTCCTGCATCCGCGCGCCACCACTCGCTGTGAAGCAGATATAGGCGCGTTTCTCAGCAATAGCTACATTCACGGCACGTACAAATTTTTCACCCACAGTCGCCCCCATGGAGCCACCCATAAATTTGAATTCAAACGCGCTGGCGACAATTGGCTGCTGCTTCAATGTGCCTTTAATCACAATCAAGGCTTCTTTTTCACCGGTTGCTTTTTGTGCCTGGATAATCCTATCTTTATATTTTTTGGAGTCACGGAATTTCAATCGATCAATCGGCTCCAAATCGGCTGCAATCTCATCTTGGCCTAAATCATCCATAAACTGCGCAAGCCTATCACGAGCAGACAAACGATGGTGATGATTGCACTGCGGACAAACCGACAGATTTTTTTCAAGCTCAGTGCGATACAAGATCTCACTGCAACGCAGGCATTTAACCCACAAACCTTCGGGAACGCCTTTCTTTTGCGACGTCTCGGTTCTGATTTTAGACGGCAATAAATTTTTAAGCCAACTCATGGATAATAACCCCAACGAATCAATATAGGCGACATTGTACTCTGAATAGTTGATCAGTGTCACCACGAACACGGCGACCTAGAATATCTAAACTTCATTTGAAGTGCTTGTGTATTCCAAAAAATATGCTACATTTTAAGTAAGGCTGGATTTTCTGACATTTATGTCATAAGTCCAATAGTCATAGTACAAATATATTAATCAGGAGCTTATTATGCCAAACTTTATGATAGAAACCGTTCACTCTGATAAAGTTATCAAGAGTATTGAAGAAACAATAGACTATGCTAATACCTTTTTAGAGGCAGATCTAGATTGGCAAGCCCTTACAAAGAGCGCGATTGAAGACTTGCATGCTACCATAAAACGATTAGAAGCCATTAAAGCAATGTCTGTGCAAGAAGGCGTTTTATGTTTTGTTATACCAGAAAATCACGATAAGGCTGCCTTAAAGAAGCTGATCACCCTAGCAACTGAAATTATAATAGCGACGAGTGACGAAAACGAAAAATTTTTTGCAGCCAAAATTATCGAGCAGGCTATTGCTTCACAGAACCACATGACTGCAGATGATAAGGCAGCAGAAATCATCATACCCATGCTACCTGCGGAAAAAATATATGCCATCGGTTTATTAGAAAGAGTTGAATTTGCTTCTCATAACGCTAATGCGGGTAAGATATTGAATCAATTAGAAAGTTTGCAGAAGGTGAAAGACCGATTTAAAGACGATAACAACCTTACTTCAATAGAAAAAGGAATATTGCAACACTGCTATGATAGGTTGACAAAACATGGAATCAATACATTAATCAAATTAATGGACCCAGACAAAGAGGCGCCTGAAACCATGATAAACCATGCTGCTGAAATATTAAAAACACTTGAACATGCAGTAGCTGCATCAAAATCTATACTAAGTACCTCTTGGTTCTTTGGTATTCTTAATCGGATTTTTCAAGCCTTAGGCATGAAACCTTATTTTTTACATAATAGTCGACATGCAATCCGCAAGATAAATACCATAAATGTGGAATTAGTCGGTATTGAAAATCCTAGTGATATTAAAGGGCGATTAGCGGAGATTAAAAATGAGGATCCTTCGCTACCCAATAAACCCCATCGTAGATCTGGTTCCTATAAAAAATTATAGTAACATTATGGGGTCGCGTCTGACAAAACAACCAAGGAACTGGGGCATGAAACGGTTCATCACGGCTATATTATCTATCGTCCTTATCTTTATCAGTCAAACGGGATACTCTCAACCCAGATTTGGTGAATCGTTGTGCAATACGCCTGATTATGTTTGCATGAAAATAACCACTGACGACGCATGGGAAGATCTATTTCCAAGCCCTGAAGAACGCGACATCATTAAGCGGGTAAACCGAATGAACCTTAGCTTAAAGCCTGGAATGACCATTGCGGTGCCCAAAAACATCGATCGCTTGAGTATTTATGATGTATCCCCGTTTCCACGCTATATCGATGCACAAGGTGAAAAAACCATTTATGTGAGTCAAAAACAACTGGCTTGGGGAGCTTATGATGAAAAAGGTGAATTGATCTGGTGGGGCCCGATTTCATCCGGTTCAGGCCTTTGTGGGGCGGCTGACGGACACTGTTTAACCCAAACCGGTTCATTTCGGATTATTCGCAAACAGGATGTCGATTGCATATCAACGGTTTTTCCACGAAATGCCGATGGCAGCGTCGGTGGTGCGGTTATGCCTTTCTGCATGCATTACATGAATGGATTTGCGCTGCATGGCAGTGAGTCGGTTCCGGGTTTTCGTGCCAGCCACGGCTGTGTTCGCCTGTTTATTGAAGATGCGCGTTGGTTGAATGAGGAATTTATTGACCTTCCAGGTGGTAATATAAAGGGCACAAGGGTGATTGTAGATTCGATAAATTAGGATGCTGCCTACATCAACAACGAAAACGACCCCGTAACCTCATTATGCACCAACGTCCTTTTAAGCCCTTCAACCATGCGCATATTGGCAAAAGGACCCACTCTCACAATAAAACGTTGCTGGTATTTTTCAATAAACACAGGCGATGGCGATAGTTTTGCAAGTTTCTTCTGCAATGCCTCTGCAAGCTGTTTCGATGAAAATGCACCCGCTTGTAAATAATAATGTGCAACCTGCGCGTCTTTGGTTGTCGTTAATGCCTCAATTTCAACCTGAGCCGTACCTTTGGGAAACAACCCCAATTTCGCTGCCGCCGCATACGATAAATCGATCACGCGACCATCATGGAATGGTCCCCTATCATTGACTTTAACAATGGCCACACGCCCATTTTCCAGATTTCGTACTTTTACGTAACACGGGATAGGCAGGGTTTTGTGTGCTGCTGTTAGGGCATACATGTCATAGTTTTCACCACTTGATGTGCGCATGCTATGAAATTTGGTTCCATACCATGACGCCAACCCACGCGTACGGTATCCGCTTGAACTGGTCAAAACCACATACGTAAGACCGTTAACTTGGTAGACATCAGGATTTCCATAACGGCTCAATGGTGCGTGCACAGGGAATACTTTTCTGAAGAATGTCGGTAAAGGACCCGGAGGGGGACCGTCCTGAGTGGTAATACTATGACCCACCTGACAACTTGTTAACAAAATGAAGCCCATAAGCCCTAAAATTCGCATAATCCTGCTCTACCTCTTGTTTTTTTTGTAATATATCGTCAAAATAGCTTTTTGTCATTTAGTTGATGAATTATCATTTGGTTGATGAATTAATCCTGTGATAACATAGTTAAAATTTTATTAATGGGTAGACATATGAATAAATCAGGCTGTTTTTTTAATGACAATGTCGCTTTTCATTGCAACAATGATCAACCCTCTTATTTTCTATGCAAGTCCTCCGCAGTCCCAGTCCACTGATCTTATCCAACCGTCAGGGGTTAATAACAGTCCATTAATAACACCCGCCCCTCCCGCGCTGAACGCAAAAGCGTATATTCTCATCGATGTAAACAGTGGTAAAATTCTTGCGGAAAAAAATAGTAATGAAAAACTTCCTCCTGCCAGTTTAACCAAAATGATGACGCTCTTTGTTATCTCCAATGCGCTCACCCATGACCAAATCCATCTGACTGACAATGTCCGTATTAGTCAGGAAGCATGGAAAATTGGCGGCTCGCGTATGTTTGTCAAAGAGGGTCAACACGTTAGTGTTGAAGATCTGTTAAAAGGCATTATTGTTGACTCTGGTAATGATGCCTGTGTCGCGATGGCTGAACATTTGGGCAGTAGCGAAAGCGGCTTCACGGAAATCATGAATCACCAGGCCAAAAATTTAGGCATGATCAATAGCCACTTTACCGATAGCACAGGCCTGCCCGATCCAGATCATTATACAACGGCCAAAGATCTGGCCATTCTTGGACGGGCGTTAATCAATGATTTCCCACAATACTACCATTGGTACAAACAAAAATGGTTTACTTACAATGGTATTCGTCAACCAAACCGCAATCGATTGTTATGGCGTGACAATCAGGTCGATGGCTTGAAAACAGGGCATACCAATGAAGCTGGTTTCTGCCTTGTCTCTTCAGCAAAACGTGAGGACATGCGTCTGCTTGCCGTCGTTTTAAACTCCCCGAATGATACAGCCCGTGCCGACGACAGTGAACGTTTGCTTAATTACGGCTTTCGATTTTTTGAAACGCATTTACTCTATAAAGCAGGAACCGTGATTGCCGAACTCCCCCTATACAAGAGCACAACAGATAAAATTGAGGTAGGTTTGCTTCGCGATCAATTTATTACCATCCCCGCCGGTCAGTATCAGCGTTTAAGCATCAGCACAAAAACAGCCAAATTTGTAGAAGCGCCAATTAAAAAAGGTGACAAGACAGGAGAGCTTATCATTAAATTTGACAATAACATCACAGGTACATATCCCTTGTATGCATTAGAAAGTGCAGTCAAAGGTGGTTTTTTTACTTGCGCGAAAGATTCGGTTAAACTCCTGTTTAAACGATGGTTTGGTTCATAACGTACGAGCGTCAACGCAAATGACAGACAGCCCAAGCTTGATGGAATTCCCTTGTGAATTCGTGATTAAAATTATTGGAAAAAACCATGCTGCATTTATGACTGATGTGGTCAACATCACTCGCAAGCATTTTCCATGCACACATGATAACTCAATTAGTAGACGACCGAGCCAGCAATCGAGTTATCTGGCCATTAGCGTCACGGTGTACGCACTAGATCAAGCAACCCTCGATGCGTTATACCTTGAATTAACCCAACACCCGGACATCAAGATGGTGCTTTGATGACTATCATTCGCCAGTTAGGGTTACAATCTTATGAATCCGTGTGGAGCGACATGAAGCGCTTCACCACTGAGCGCGTTGCAGATACCCTCGATGAGTTATGGTTGCTCGAGCATCAGGCGGTTTATACGCAAGGCCAAGCAGGCAAAGCCGAACACATTCTTAGTCCACTTGCGTTTCCTGTTGTGCAAACTGACCGGGGTGGTCAGGTCACCTATCATGGACCCGGACAATTGGTTGCCTACTTTTTAATGGATATTCGCCGACGCCATGTGAGTATACGGACATTCGTATGTCAACTGGAACAAATCCTTGTTAAATTGCTTCATGAATTTAGCATTAATGCACAAACACGCACAGGCGCACCGGGTGTTTATGTGGATGATAAAAAAATTGCATCCATCGGCTTGCGAGTAAAAAACGGATGCACATATCATGGAATAGCCCTGAACGTTGCAATGGATCTCGCTCCATTTTCAGGCATTAATCCTTGTGGTTACGCGCAACTACAGATGACTCAAATGAAGGATTATGTGCCTGGTATCACTATTGAACGTGTCAGCAGCCAATTGACTAAAGACGTTTTAACCGTGTTTGATTGCTGACCATGATGTATCTATTTACAGACTACGTGCAGCCCCTCACCGTTTGGCTCTATGCCAATCCAAATTGGGCCTTGTTGATTACATTTTTAATCTCATTTGCAGAATCACTTGCCATTATCGGCAGTATTATTCCAGGCTCTGTCACCATGACAGCCATCGGCATTCTTGCGGGCTCAGGCGTGATGGACATCGGATGGACCCTTGTTGCTGCCGCAACTGGCGCTATCGCCGGCGACAGCGCCAGTTATGCATTAGGCTTCGCCTTTAGCGACCGGCTAACTGATATATGGCCTTTTAGTCGTTATCCCCGACTGTTTGACTATGGCAAACATTATTTTGAAAAACATGGTGGAAAAAGCGTGATCATCGGGCGTTTTTTTGGTCCGTTACGCTCAATCACGCCAATCATCGCAGGCATACTGCACATGAATCGCTGGTATTTTTTACTGGCAAATATAATTTCCGGGATCGGCTGGGCTATTGTCTACGTGTTGCCAGGCGTGCTGATAGGGGCTGCCAGTCATGAGTTATCAGCGGAAACTGCTACCCGCTTGTTTGTTTTTATTCTCTTGTCACTGGCGGCTATCTGGCTAATCAGTCAAGGGGTGAGATGGTTGTTTTACCATGCCAGCCATTGGATGCACACTCAAGTACGCAAGATCCTAGTTTGGTCAAAGCATTACCCACGCGTCACTCATTATTTAAGAACATTAACACCAAAGTATGAGCGAAACCACTACCCAACCACCGGCCTGATTTTATTATTTATAGTCTGCTTGTTGATGACGGTCATCATCACGTTGCTAGTCACTCAAGCGACTTGGATTACAGAAATCAATATCCCTTGCCAACTCTTTTTACAAAGTATACGCACACACTATTTTGATGTGTTTTTTATATTCATGGCCTTTATTATCGGTTTGCTACCACTGCTTATATTTTGGTTAGCCATCGCCTTATGCGCCCTGTATTATCGCGACTGGCGCATGCTGATTTATTGGACAAGCATTGCCGTAACGTGTCTTTTAATCACATGCCTATTGTGTTCATTTGTCGACGCTCCCAAACCGGCTGGACTGTTATACAATCAAATAAAACCTACATTTCCTGCGATTAATCTTACGCTCGCCACGGCTTTATTTGGTTTTTTGACTGGCTTAGTCAACACCTATTACCGAACAATCACGATGTTTGTATTAAGCATTGTTTTAGCAACCCTTTTGTTTCTTTCCGGATTTGCACTGATTTACCTAGGCGATAACTGGGCATCAAGCGTTATAGCTGCCTATTTCATTGGCTTGACCATTTGTCTTGCACACTGGATTTATTACCGCAGAAAAAAGGTAGGTGGTCATCCTCCATTGTGCCCAGCGCTACCCATTATTTTATCTTGTTCATTATTGCTGGCAACCACAGGCATTACCTACCCATTGTATTTTAAGAGAGTAGTGCATGAGCATGCGCCATACCTTCAACAATTTGTATTGACGCATAAAGCTTGGTGGAACCAGAGCATGCCCTTGCTACCAGTCTACACAACGAATCGCTTCGGCAACCGTGTCGGATTATTTAATATTCAATACCTTGGTAAGCTCAACAAATTGAATCAGGCACTGACAGCCTTTGGGTGGAAAAAACAACCTGATTCGCTCTTTTATTCGTTGCTCATGCGAGCGAGTGGCAAAAATTCAGCACAGGAATTACCCTTAATTGCGCAATTATACTTAAACAAAAAACCTAATCTCATCATGACGTATGCATCCGATCAAGGGAAAACCTTGTATATCTTGCGTTTATGGCGTTCCAACTACCACCTGCTCAATTATAGTCAACCCATATGGCTAGGCAGTGTTACTTATCTTCAACGCTTGAGTAAATCCACACAAGACCCATTCGCCCGCATTCTTCCTGCACTGTCTAATTTCAAACTAAACCGCATTGCTTGGCCTTATAACAGCGGAATCAAAACATTACCGAATGAAACGCAATCCAAACTATTGATGATCCAGGAATTTCAGTAAGGGCTGTCCCGAGGAACGCCATAAATTGCCATGTTGGGTTATTTTTGTTATCATTTGAAATAATAAAATATTTACAAAATATTATGCGTAAATTAATTGCATTTTTTTTACTACTGGAAGCGACCACGGGCTTTTGCATGGCGCCCAAATTAAATTGGGATTCGGCTGTTGACAACGCCATCACCCGTTATGGTTTACGGGAGGAACCCAAATTAATCTCCTTGTTTTCCAAAGCAGGCGTTACCTATCCGCCAAAAGAGATTGCACTGTTAACATTCAAAAAGGAGCAACATATCCAGTTATGGGCGAAGGACGAAGCCAAATCCTGGCGTTATGTTCACACGTATCCGTTAACGGCAATCAGTGGTCGTTTGGGACCTAAACTTAAGGAACGGGATGGGCAGATCCCCGAAGGCATTTATCGTTTAACAACCTTTAATCCATTTAGCGCCATGCATTTATCCATGATGATAAATTATCCGAATGACTTTGATCGTCTGCAAGCCAGTAAAGATGGGAGACGCAAACTAGGCGGAGATATTTTCTTGCATGGCAAATCATTATCGGTTGGATGCCTTGCCGTGGGAGATCAGAATATTGATCAACTGTTCTTGCTGGCACATCGCGTTGGATTAAACCATATACAACTGATTATTGCGCCTAATGATCTGCGCGTTGGCAGGCCTGCGACCAATACCTTCGCTCAACCGCGCTGGTTGCCGGAGCTATATAAACAGATAGCCACGGCATTAAATCAGTTTACGATAGGCAAAACGGCTTAATCAACCGTGCTCAGGAGCCACAACAAAGATACCCGGTGCATTGCGTAAATACTCGTTGTAATCCATACCATAACCAAAGATATAATGATCCTCGATTTGCAATCCAACAAAATCAGCATTCTTTAATCCATTTTCTACACGTTTATGGTATTTATCAACCAAAACGGCGGTTAAAACAACTTTAGCTCCCAGCGCTTTAACTTCCTCAACAATTGCGGCCAGCGTAATGCCACCATCAAGAATGTCGTCCACGATCAATACAGTCCGATCG
The DNA here is from genome assembly GCA_038923045.1 of Legionellaceae bacterium. Taxonomy (GTDB): domain Bacteria; phylum Pseudomonadota; class Gammaproteobacteria; order Legionellales; family Legionellaceae; genus DDPF01. The sequence continues at coordinate 6,527 of JBCKWE010000022.1, read as the reverse complement.
AATAGATTAGTACTGGGTCTAACCTTCCAATGCACTTTCCCCCCAGTAATCTCACCACGATAACGCGTCGCATGCACATAATCGACTTCCAGCGGAAAGTCCAACCGTGGCAACAGGTTGCCCAATGGCACAAGTCCACCAATCATCACACACAGAAGCACAGGATTTTGATCATGCAATTGCTGATGAATATCAATCGCCATTCGATCCAATGCGGCTTCAACTTCCTCCGTGGAGAAAAGGCGCGTGGATTTTTTATAAACATCCTGAATTTTGCCGGGAATGGTCATTTGTGTCCTAAGTAATTGAACTAAACGGATAGATGGATCGGATGACGGGTATTATACAGAACATTTAGATTTCTGGCGAACAATGTTGTCTGACGCCACAGGGCTTTCCCATCAGGGCTGTCCCAGCAATTCTGTTCACCCAGAATATCTAGGCTTTCACATTTAAATTTGCTAGGCGTTCTCTTTTGTGATACATTTAAAAATCTAATACAAGGCTAGAAAATCTTCAAACTTAAATAGCTATGCGCAAGGAGTAGTTCCTGTGTGCAATAGAGACTTGAAAGCGAGATGGTCATCATGGTTTGCTGGTGTAGTAAAGGAAGAACATAACTCGCTGGAATTGGCGAGAACCCGGCAAGTCGCCGCCACGGTACTTAAGGAGATAGATCATGAAAAACCTCAACAACAAACATAAAATCACACCCCTTATCATTAACATTATTTTATGCATGCTAATTATGGGCGGGGGACAGACTACCGCGGCACCCAGCTCAAAAGGTGTTGTTGTCACAGAGGAAAGCACACCACGTTCCGCGATGCCAGTTGCTTCGGGTCCGGCAGAAAAGTGTACTGTATGCCATGGCGATTCACGGTCGTCGACAAATCCACAATAAGGGCGCTTGAAAAGGTGCAGGTGATTGTTTTATAAAAATTAATCGGCTCGTAAGATCAGGCGAGCCGATTAGCGGACTTTACCTGATTATTACAAAGGCTTATTACCTGTAGGCGGCACATCATCAAAGAGCCAGGACCTCACCAACTGCTGCTTTATAGCTGCTTTAATGTCCGCAGCCGTGCGCTGATGATTAAATCTAGCCTCTATCCCAGCGCAGAACGCTATTTCTTCTTTGTAGGCCTGTGCAACCCGGGACTTTAGTACCTGGCAAGAATTTTCTTTAAAAGCAGCCCAAACCTCTGGGTTATATAGATTCTTATACACTGTTTGAACCGGCCAGGCACGAATATCCCCGAGCTTATCAATCTCCGCCAATGTAGCCACGTTGCGTTCAAATAATGTTGTTTCAATTCTTTTAGTAATATGCTTCATGCGGTTACGAACATAAGCAATATCGAACAATGAATTGTCAAAAACAAGTAATAGCAACCGTTCCGCCATCGCACGCGCCTGCTGAAGTCCCGATTTAGATTGGGCGGGGAATGTATTCATATCAAAGTGCCCATCTATCAGGTCTTCAATCAATTGAGAGTATGTACTAACCATACAAATGGGAGTGGCCCTAGTGTTTGAGTCTGGTGATAAAATACGTAACAAATCTAATTTTGGATAAGAATTAGTTGCTCTCTGTGTACTGATTGGCAATACTTCATCACAACTTTTATCCTTAAACTGACCTGTACTAGGAAACCAGTGAAATTGATTAGGTGCGGCCTTAACCAATAGCTCCTCCATAGATCCAGCCCGATAATGATGATTGGCCTTCAGTGAATCAGGCATGATGTTCACGTACAAATCCCAATTTGCAATCATTCCCCGCGCCATTATACTCCAGCTATCCACTACAGAAAACATTCCTTCAGGCATGGCTGTCTCAATCCGCCCACGCGTTATACGCTGTCCAAGTAAATGATCCAAATCTTCCTGCCGTATATTTAAGATTAACATTTTATGTATGCTATTAGGCAATTTTTTAATTAATTGCATTACTGCCAGACTTCGATCTAGCTGATCAAGCTCGTTTAAGCATGACGCAAAATCCTCACCTAGATGCCAATGGAAGCCCCCTTCACCTTGACTCTCCTCATCTGCACGTAGCATCGACGGTCTTATTATAGTAAGTAAATGGACAAGATCGGACAAAACGTGTTGACACTGAAAAAATTCAGGAGTTTTGTAATGAGCCCACATTGCCTCTACAGTGGTAACCGACTCTGTCTCTAATGCAATTAATTTTCCTAGGGCCTCTTCTAACTTGTTATAAAACGCCTGAACGTCCTTATGATTACCTTTAAAATTTTTCGAATCAATCATTCTTCGTAAAAAAGGGAAGACAAGGCACATATTGTGAGCCTGTTGTATTTCAGCAGTAACCACCACTTGAACCGGATTAAGAACCGGCTTGTCTTCCTGAATACGAGTAGCCTCAGTAATTATTCTGTAATATTCATTTAACGCTGTAGCATGCTCCCCCTCTTGCACCTGTAACCATTCATAAAAGCGAGTACCTTTGCCGAATGTTAATTTAAACAACCTCACTGCGGTAGCAAGACTACCCTCATGAGTGTGGTCCATCGCCAGAATCACCCTCTGAAAAACACCAGCAATTTCTAAAAGCATGACATCTGGTGCCTGCTTAAACACCTTAACTTTAATGCCGGCCCCCGCAAGGCGCGTCGCGCCCTTTTTGCGTGCATTATGCATTTTCACATCGATTTCTGTTGCTGCCAAGTTTATTATAGCCTCAAGGGCAAACTCTTGTCTGAATAGCATGATGAACCCCTTACACTGAAATGTAATTAAAGTATAGTGGCAGTATTTATGAAAGGCAAATATACATGCAGGGCTGTGTCAGGGCTGTCCCATTTAAATTTGGTTTAATGTTAGTCAGTTAGCACGGTCTAATCCCTGCTCCCGCAAGCGGGAGCAGGGAGGAGAAACTATTTGATGGATGGATGTGTAATTGGTGCCCAGGGCCGGAATCGAACCGGCATGGTGTTGCCACCGAGGGATTTTAAGTCCCTTGCGTCTACCTGTTTCGCCACCTGGGCATAAAATTGGAGGCTGAGGCCGGAATCGGACCGGCGTACGCGGCTTTGCAGGCCGCTGCATGACCACTCTGCCACACAGCCATAAACGTAGATATGAAAAAAGCGACTTTCTGTCGCTTTTGTTTGGAGCGGGAAACGAGGCTCGAACTCGCGACCCCAACCTTGGCAAGGTTGTGCTCTACCACTGAGCTATTCCCGCATGTCTTAGGACTGGGATTGTACCGGAATCTGGCGTGCTGTCAACCACTTTCAACACGTTTCATCAGGATTTTTAGATAATTGTGGCCACGCAATCATGAGATACACGACCATAGACCATAGCGTTAAAATTGCAGACACGTACAATAAAATAAACCCAATAATTCCCAGTATCGATGTCGCCGGATGAAAGGCTATCAATAATATCAAGGCGATCATTTGCAGGGCAGTTTTGATTTTACCAATGTAACCTACTGCAACACTGGCACGACTGCCAACTTCAGCCATCCACTCTCGCAAGGCTGAAATCACAATTTCACGTCCTACAATCACAATGGCCGGCAATACAATATAATGAATATCCTTGGCTCCCACCAACAACAGCAAGGTTGATGCAACCAACAGTTTATCCGCCACCGGATCAAGAAATGCACCAAACAGCGAAATTTGCCTGAGTCTGCGTGCGAGGTAGCCATCCAGCCAATCGGTAAAGCTAGCCAAACCAAAAATAACGGCCGCGACCGTGTGTGCTCCGCCAATGGGTAAATAAAAGACCCCGATAAAAAATGGAATGAGCGCAATGCGCATCAGGGTAAGTAAATTCGGTAAACTAGTCAGCGTACTCATAACAATCTCCATGTTAACGATTTGGCAGTTCTAAATAATTCGCCAGTTCCTTGTAATCATCAAATACCGCCAGCGCGCCCGCCGCACCCAGTTCAACCCCTTGCTGGTGATAAAAATCAACCCCAATCACATCAACGCCAGCCGACATAGCCATTTCAATATCAGACAGCGAGTCGCCAATCATCATGGTTTCCCAAGCCTGCACGCCAAATACATCCATGATTTCTTCAAGCATTTGTGGACAAGGTTTGGGCAGCGCTTGACCCGCCGCTCGCGTTACCGTGAAATAAACATCCAGCCCTGTTTTCTGCAGGGCACGCTGTAAGGATTTAGGCCCTTTGCTTGTTGCTATTGCCAAGTCCAGACCGGCTTGTTGCATTTGCTGCACGAGGTGTATAGCGCCTGGAAAGATTACATCGGGTGCGCCTGATACGGCCATCGCGTGCTGAACCGCCTCCAACAAGTGTTCATGTTGATGCATGGATAAGTGAGGAAACAACTTTTTTACAGCCCGAACCAACCCCAGTGACACATGTTGTCTGACCACATGCGCATCCAAATCACCAAAGCCTAAGCGGCGTGCTTGTTCGGCAAGCGTGTTTAATACATGACCTAACGTATCACACAACGTGCCTTCCCAATCAAATACCATCAAGCGATACGGTTTTTTCATGTTGAGCGTTACTCCTTAATTCCTTCAAAGTATTTGCAAATTTTTCATCCAAATCGGCTTGAAATACAAGTTCATTACCGTTGAGATTAAATTGAATTGCGCGGGCATGCAAATAAAGACGTTGATTTGTAGAATATATCCCCTCGATAGGCACATCCTTACCATATTTTTGATCGCCCACGATAGGGTGTCCGAGGCATACACTATGCACCCGTATTTGGTGCGTGCGTCCAGTTTTTGGCCGCGCCTCGACCCAACACGTTTGCTTGTAGTTTTCCAATAGCTTGAACCCCGTCTGCGAGGATTTGCCTTCAGGGGTTACAACCACAAAGCGTTCACCGGACTTCAACGTGTTTTTTTTTAATGGGACATCGACTGTCACAGACTTTTTGCCCTCCCAGGGATTTAAAAGCAACGCCCAATACGTTTTGGTGACCTCCCGTGCTTCAAGCAAGGCTTGAATTGATCGCAGCACACTACGCTTTTTAGCCAACACCAAACAGCCTGATGTATCCTTGTCTAAACGATGTGCGAGCTCCAGATAATGCAAGTCTGTTCGTGTTTTACGTAAAGCTTCAATCATACCCAAGCTCAACCCACTGCCGCCATGCACCGCAATGCCCGCCGGTTTATTCACGATCAATAACTGATCATCTTCAAAAATAACACACGCATCCAGACGTTGCGTCAATCGGGTCCCAACATGCACTTCCTTGGACTGAGCGGTTCGCACAGGTGGAACCCGCACCCTATCACCACGGCACAAGCGAGAGCTGACTTTGGCACGTTTTTTATTAACACGAACCTCGCCACCGCGAATAATACGGTACACATGGGATCTGGGCACGCCTTTGAGTATCCGTAATAAATAATTATCCAGACGTTGTCCATCCTCTTCAGTCGTAATTTCTACATAATATACATCATTCATATGGCTACCCTATTTCCCGCATGGAATTTCTTTGATATCATCATGGCAATATCGGATACAAATAAGTCCGAGAAAGAATTATAACGCATATTGCGAATAAAAAGTTTACCGGATGGTAAAAAAATTAACTATACCAGTCATCGGTATACACGACAACAAGACGCGCTCCCCTTGAGGTTATGATATTTAAAGAAACTTGGGCCTAACTTATTCAGATACCTACGCAAGCCAGACATACCTTTCCTATCGGTATGCACCTTACGCCAGGAAGGTAGCTTGTGCACGGTCTGTCTATAACAATGCAACCCGACAAGTGAGACACTTACTTTTTAGTATCGTACCTAAGTCTGTAGCGCCCTTAACAGGGGTTTAAAGATGGAAAAAATGCTAATAAACGCGACGCAATCGGAAGAGGTGCGGGTCGCTTTGGTTAAAGATAATCATTTGTATGATCTGGACATTGAGTGTCCGTCAGAAGTTAAGAAAAAAGGCAATATATACAAAGCCGTTGTTACGCGTCGTGAACCCAGTCTGGATGCGGTATTCGTTGAATATGGTTCCAATCGGCAGGGATTTCTACCCCTAAAAGAAATCGCGCCGGAATACTTTAATAAAAATGCCGGTGCAGGAAAAACATCCATTTCTGCCCTAATTCGTGAAGGCCAAGAATTATTAATTCAGGTTGACAAGGAAGAACGCGGCACCAAAGGCGCGGCGCTCACAACGTTCATCACGCTGGCCGGATGTTATCTGGTTTTGTTGCCGAACAGTCCTCGCTCGGGCGGAATTTCCCGTCGAATTGAAGGCGATGATCGTGACGAGCTAAAAGAAACGCTCAACGGCTTGCAACTTGATGAAGACATGGGGCTTATCATTCGGACTGCCGGCGTTGGCAAAAGCCCAGATGAATTACAGTCTGATCTGGATATGTTGTGCAATCAATGGTATGCCATCAAAAATGCCTATACTACACAGCTTGCCCCCTGCCTTATTCATCAGGATGGCGATGTGATTATTCGATCAATTCGAGACAATCTGCGTAAATCCATTGGTGAAATCATCATTGACGACCAGATTTCCT
>JBCKWE010000021.1:0-27442 GCA_038923045.1 Legionellaceae bacterium | reverse complement strand
AATAGCGCCCAAGTGTTTGCATCATTTTACCAAGACAATCTGGCTGAGCAGGGGACACCAGAAGATGCACATGATTTGTCATGAGTATATAGGCGTGAACCTGACAGTTATGCTCGTTAGCGGCATACATCAGTTTTTCCAAATAAAACTCATAATCTCGCTCTGCTAGAAAAACAGGCTGCCGATTGTTCCCGCGCTGTATTACATGTTGAGGTTGGCCGGGAAGGATAAAACGTGGGAGACGAGCCATTAAAATATGCACCTGTTTCATCAAATGTCGTAGTTTAAATTGAATTTATCCTGAAATCAATCCACTCTGACCCCATTGGTTGCCATTGGTTGCTCATGTATATTGAAAATAACGCGAGTTTCATTGCTAACTATCAGAAACGACAAGATGCTGGTTTGATTTTTACAAGCCAGATGGCAGAATCTACCGTTGAAAGCCTGATCAATCAACGGTGCAAAGGCCAACAGCATATGCGCTGGTCCAGAGAAGGACTCCATGCGCTATTACAAGTAAGGGCGGCAGTGAACAGTGATGATTCGAACGATACGTGTATCAGTCATATCACTGAATCAGTGTACCGTAAGGTCGCTTAATTACAACAACTTGAATACACTTCCGTCGCTGACACAATCTGTTTTTGATCCATCAACAATTTTATTACGAACTATATTTTGAAACTCATTAGTATGCCAGCCACTGAGATCTTTTCCTTTTGAGGGTGGATAAGGAATTATTTCAATTTTGAGCCTATCATTTTTATGATTCCGGTATAAATAATGATTAGCACAGATTAATTTGGTTTTAATCTTTTGGCATAACTCAAATGTTTTTTCGGGAAATACATTGGGAGGATAAACTAAAATGACATGGATCCTGAGAGTGGTATCGTGAGCGCCATGTTCCTGTTCAATCCTACATAAAGGCCAACCAACCGAACCACTTTCAATGATTCCTAGAGTTTCAAAATCATCCGAACTGCGAGCTATTTCGTAATAGTTATCCAAGCATTCTATTACCTCCCTAAGTCCAAAGCTGGAGTGAGGTAAGTCTGCTTTGTCAAGAAAGACGACATCTCTATCTCTACCACACCATGAAAAACCAAGAGCAGGAGTTTCACTGCAAGGAACAATATTAACAACATCTTGAGTGAGATACCGCAACAGCAATTGTTGTTGCGCAAAGGGATAAAGTGGCGTTAAAGTTAAAATACCAGCCCCTGAATCTATATGCTCTTTAGTTTTAGGATGGAGCACCTCAGTGACTATGGGTAGAGGTTCGAAATGAAAATGAGGAACTGAATTATTTTTGCACAAATACCCTTTTGCCCTAATTTCAGAAAGAGAAAAAGTTTCTAAAATAGAACAGTTCCATCTTTGCAAAAAATAATTTCGCCACTTGGCCGAAAGAAATCCATGTAACATAATGGTATCTATGTAAATTTGATTAAAGTCAAAATTGCTCTTTTCAAGCATGATTGTTAATTTAATAAGTGTCGTTGCTTCAATTTCAAAAAAATTTATAACCTTAAGATTAATTAATGAGCCTCTAATAATTTCAAAAGCATTCGCATGACTTGTCCATAGAATCATGACAGTATTTGGATCCAGCTCCTGTTGAGGTATTTCATAATGCGCATTAACGATCCTAAGAACGACAGTATCACTCTCATACTGTTTTGCTGAACAGGATTTGTAATTATTGAAATTATAGGCATGAGGCCAGCTTCGGCTATTTCGATAAAAACACTGGATTGCATCATCCTCTGCCCTAACATATTGAACATCCATGAAGCGTTTATTTTTTCTTAATGTGCCTGTGGAAATTCGGCCTGGTTGGGCTATTTTATCTTTTCTGAGTTCTTGCAGGTTATCAATCGCCGTTTCTTTATCCAGCAGTGGCACAGAATTTAATAGCTCATAAATTGTCCGACCATTTATTTTTTTAATTTTGGAAGAGTAATAAGGAATATTTATTTGAGCATACTCTAAGGTTTCTTTTAATGGTTCATATAAGCCCTTATTCCAGTCTTCAAGACATGATTTTTCAGTCACCTTAAGCGATTCCTTTCATTGTATTTTCCACATACTGCCTAGGATAGAATAAATAACAGGATGTAGAGTGATCACTAATAAGCTCATTTAATAACTCTAATGTTTTATTAAATGAGCTGTTAATACAAGGATTACAAGATATATTATTTTTATAGTCAGTTGATTGATAAAGTTCATGAAATTGAGCTTTCATACTAGAAAAATCCTTTTTATCCGTTATCTTTGCTGTGCCAGCATATAGTCCACACGGCCAAAGTTTATTAGATCCACACTCAAAAGTTGGTGATGTTCTAGATCTTAGACACTGTTTAAATGAAGTTGAAGGCACGTTATGAATGCAATCCTCATAGGGTACTTTTAAATTAAATCGCTTAATCAAAGGATAATTAAAATATAAATAGATTTTACTAAAGTATTCATCAATGAGTGGTTGAATGATTTCATATGCAAACTGAGGATCTATAAATTCATGAGACAAATTTACAAAATCATTTTGAATATGCATAGAATCACCTAAATGTGACAGCCTCTCAACACAGGCGGGTAAATCATCAAGGTTACAATATTGCCCTTGTGAACCTGTGATTATATAGGAGTGATAAAAACCCATTTTATTAGGATCTCTAATTGAGTGTATGTATTCTAAACCTTCAAAAGTTTCCTCTGTTTTTTTAAAAGTTCGAGAGCAATGTACTTTATGTCTGTTTTTATAACCATCCAAACTAACATTCAATAAAATACAATTTTCTGCAATCAGATCTAAAAATGGTATGTTTAACTTGCCATTAGATAATGAGAATTTATACCCATTAGTGAAAAGGTAAGCTTTTAATCCGAGATCGCCTATTAACTTTAATACATCTTCAAAATAAGGCAATAAAGTGGGCTCACCCCCACCAATTATTTCTATGACTTTACCACCATTATTTGAAAAGTATGTAAGTGCTTCCTTCCATTCATCAAAAGTAAAACGTTGTTTTTTATAAATTGGATTTGCACGATATTCCTCTGTGCAACAAAAAATACAGGTATCATTACATACTTGATTAGGTTGAATCTGCATGGTCAAAGGACCAATGGCACTATTTTCCTTGATTTTTTTTAAATGATTAAAATAATCTAAAGGTGAGAAAGGTAAAAAATCTTTTCCTCTAGCATAAATCAGATCTATTTTTTCATTGCTGCTTTTTACTATAACATCATTCCAATGATAAACAGTCGGTCCCTTATCTTTATCTAAAGCCAATTGCTCTATTTGAAGAAGCTCTTCTCTTCTACTTGAAATCAATTTGCTCGGTTTTGTCGAACCATGCTCTGAAAAAACTTTGAAAATTTGAGAATCGCCGTCAGTACAAAATCCCATATAATGATGTGTCATATTCACTCTTCCGTGAAATAGGTAACTTTAGGCAATTTTTCTGGTCCATGCCAACGAAAACTTAATGAGTAAGCACCTGCATTTAGTAAAATTATCCGATCTCCAATACAAAAATTTCTTCCTGAGTATAAACCAAAATTATCACTTCCCGAACAAAGTGGCCCACACAGCATGGTTTTGGATTGGTTATCTCGATTCAATGGGTATAACTTACCAGTATTTTTTTCTAGAACAAACATCCTGATGCAAGATTCAGCTAGATGCGATCCACCAGCAAATGCTGAACTAAAATCTATAAATACAAAAGTTAGCTTATTTAATGATTTGATAGTTACAACCTCACCAACGCCTAAAATAGATCCTTCTGACAAGGCTCGACCCGGTTCTATAATGATTGATTTTTTAGTTAAATAATCGGCAGAAGATAATAAAACAGCATTTAATAGGCAATATTTTTTATCAAAATCATTGATAGGATCCCATTCCATATTACTGTTTAATCTGACCAAGGGTTTAAAACCACCACCTACATTTAGATTGTTTATAATAAATCCATTTTCTTCAAACTCATCAACTCTTTTTTTCATATCCAAAATTCTCATATGAAATTCGTCATTGGATTCATCATAACTGCTTACATGTGAATGGAATCCTGTGATTTTAATACAAGCATCGTAGCTGTCTTTTTCTAGCAATAGTTTGTTATAAAAGGATGAGTTAATGCTGATACCAAATTTATTATCACTGATACTATTGCCATACATTAAACGCAGTCCCACATCGATGGATTGTGCTCTTTCTTTTAAAATAGCGATCAAAAGATGAAACTCATCTTCATTGTCTATATAAATATAAGCACCACATTCAATGGCTTCAATTAGAAATTTTTTAGATTTACATGGGCCATTGGCAATAATTTTTTTAACACTTGGAATCGACTTTACAAGCTCTAGCTCCCTAAGTGAAATGACTTCCATACCAGCCACATGTTTTGCAATGTTTTCAAGCACAAACTGCGAATCATTTGTTTTAACTGAATAATATATGCAAGTGTTTAAATTTTGTAAATTTATTGTTTGTATTAATTTTTGAATCTGCTTTAAATGAAATGATTCATGATAAACAAATGCTGGGGTTTCAATCTCTGATAAGGCTGATAATAGGTTATTATTCATGGCCAGCTTCTTTTAGGTAAGGTTGGTTTCCATTGAAAACAGTACTACTTGTTCTTCCGCAAAGTGCTAATTGATTCTCCTGTTCAAGTGGTGAATCTATTGTTGCTTCATATTTATTTTCTAAGACCCAAGCGTATAGTTTCTGCATCTGCATATAATACGTATTTTGCTTTGAAAATTCCAAACTATTAGATTGGATGTTTGCAAAATTAATCTTAAAAAAATTCGGATTTAGAAAGGATAAAATATTTTTTTTTATAATGGAAATTCCTTCATTCTGATCTTTAAATAACATAAGTGAAACAGTCACTTTTCGTGTTGATTGTTTCGAATATTCTTCAAGTAATTCAATGCATGTTTTAATGGCTAGGATTGAATTGCAACCAGTAATAAATTGCCGGTTAGTTTCATTGAGCGTATTCAATGACCATTGCAGACCTATATTAGGTATCTTAGAAATTTTTTCAAGAAATGAATTAAAGGATACACGTGTACCAATTCCAATTGTTGAAATAACTTGTTTTGGATTGTTAAAATTTCTAGCCACATAGTTTAAAAGTGATGGAAGAGCCTTATATTGTATGGCATCTCCACCACCAAGATAGTAAAAATTATATTTTGGGTTATCACAAAAGGGAACTTTTTGATTGTTTCTAACCTGATTATCGATAATTTGCATCAAAGTTGAGCTTGGAATATTAATCGGCTTAAAAAGGGAAAATTCACACATTTTACAACTGGCCACACAACCAATTGATAAAGGTAAGCTAATATCAATATCTTTTTTGTCAAAATTCCAAGTTTCGATTACTTCGCAAAATATATTTTTTTTAGATTTTGCTAAATTAATTTGATACACGTTAAGAAATCTTTGTTTGTTAATTTTTTTTACAATATCATGAGGCAACCGTGTGCGCTCAATTACTGAAATTTCAATTGTTGAATTATTTTTCTTTTTTAAAAACAATTCAACATCGTTCATCAATTCATTAAGTTTTTTAATTTCTTCAGTATGGGATTTATTTAATTCGGTGGAAATTGAAATTAGCAAGGGGATGGTACTAAACTTTGCCCAAACAAATTCTCTTAGTAACCATAACTTATTGTTAGCCTGAAGCGATGTTGTTATAAAATAGTCTATTTCACTGAACCATTTCGTGAGCCGTTCACTTCTTGATGGATGATTTGACCAAAATTGATATCTATACGATACAATTCCCTTGAATTCTAAAACACTGCCAGACTTATCAGAAAAAAAATCCAAGTAATCACAGGCGAAATACTTTGCTTCAATCAATTTATTCGCCCGCTCCCCACTTTCACAAAGCCTCCCAGTGTCATTTTCCCAATTATCGTATACTGAAATATTTTTTAAAGTTGTATTCATATAATTGGTCTTATAATTAGTTCATAAAACTAGGGTGTGTTGAAAATTAATCCTTTAGACTACGCTTCGCGTAAACGACTTGTTTGCGGGGACGGGTCATAAGGTGAAAATACACTAGAATCCACCTCCACCTCCGCTTGGTCGTTCTTTCTGTTCGTCTGTTTTTTTATTCTGATTGCTAATAGTGGCTTTTATTGCTCGTTGGTCTTGGATTGCTGGTGATGGTGTTATTGGAGGTAGCACTGAGGTTATTTCTGCTTGTAACGCCATTTGTCGTTTTTGAAACGCAAGTTCTCTTATTTGTAACTCAAGTACTTTTTCTTGTAACTCAAGTTTTTTTCTTCGTAACTCAACTTCTCTTTCTCGTAACGCAAAGCCCCCTTCTCCAACATTAATATTAGCATCAGTAGGTCGCAATTTTACGGCAGCTCCACCAGCATTAGGGGCTGCAGTTTTCGATACCTGTTCAGTAATCTTGTCGATAATATCATTTACATTCATTAGAATAGAAGAATTATCCTGCCCTATTAATGAGGCAAAATCTCTATCAATAACAATTGCTATATCAGGCTGCTTGAATCCAAAGTCTACAAATTGTTGGATGATGGCATCTCTTGTTAATTTGGGCATTATTGGCTCCCTAATAATTAAATTATAGATATATAAATAAAAAAAATCATAGTATGGTATGATTACTATGACATTGCTTTTTAAATATAGCAACAAGTTTGAAATAAATCATTTTTTATTCACCCATTTCTGCTGCCATCCACCTAACAATTGCAACTCTTGCTCCGATTTTTCGGGAAAAAATCATTTTAATACTTGTGCTTTTGATAAAATATCTCCGAAATCATGCAACGTGCGCTGCCGCCGCCGATGTCTTCTATTGTATTTAAATCCATAGGCAAAATTTTTGAATAATTCTGTATTTCTTTCACCTGGTTCTCAGAAAAATTATTATAGGCTTGTCTTGACATAACCAATAGACTGGCTCCCGTACTATTGGTTAATTCCAATACGTTTCCGCACAGGTGTACCACTTGATTTTGCGTAATTGAAATAATTATTTTACCCGATTTTTTTAAACTATTAATAACGTCTGCACGCTGCTTTGGATCTTGAATGCATTCCAGACAAATAACAGCGTAGCTATTTGCCAATCCCATCATTACATTTGTATGATAGATGGGTTTATTTTTGCGATTAACACTGGCAAATACAACCGGCTTATAGTGTAAAAGTATGGCGGCTTTATTTATCATATGTTTGGTTGCTCTTGGAGATAGCGAGGCGTACATAATATGATTTTTTCTGTCTAAAACCATACTACCGGTTCCCTCTAATACACCCTCGTTTTTTTCTCGCAAATCCACCATGTTATCAATAGCAATATTGGATTTTTTAAACACCTTTTTTAACCCGGCAGGATTCACTTCTTTTTGCCTGTTAGCAGTTAGCATGGGGTAAAGAACCAGCGTTGTTTTACCATGACTGTCAACGTGGGTAGAAAACCAGTTGTTTGGGAATACGGCATCTGGAAGCGCATGGTCTTGGTGAAGGATGATTACTTTTACACCATTATTTCGCAATTTGGCGACCATAGAATAAAACTCATTGTTTGCCTTTTTAAGAAAATCAGTATCTTTGATTTGATGCTGGTAGTCATTACTGACTGCCGTTTGAGCATTAAATTGAAAACCTTCTGGTGGTACCATTAGAACGGTTTGTGTAGTAGATGCAGCCTCTGATGCGGTAGCGCTAGCACAAAGTAGCATCAAACCAATTAAGAAAACGGATGTTTTTTTCATAAGGCCACTTTGTGAGCACCGGTTGGTTACGAATAATTTTGCATCAAACCTCAATCATGGTAACTACAGCATTAAGACAGCTGTTACGATGATTGAGACCAGATTTTTTTAAGAAATCACGGAGTGCTAGCGTTAGGTTCACCACTTTCATTAACTATAGCTGCACGCGTTACTCTAACAGCCACCGCTTGAGTTGCAAACAATCCATGTCTTAAAATTAAAGCAACGCTTAAGCGAGCTTCAAGTTTATCAATCGTATCTGAAAAATGATACGGATTAACTTTGTCCGGTTTTAAAGCGGCTACTGTGCAAGCAACCTCTTGTACAGTACAACGAACTGAACCTCCAGAGCCGTGCATAGTACTATAAGGAACCTCTATAATATCCATCATACCGCCAGTAACGCTTAACATCTCCTGTATATGCTGGTTGGTAAAAGATATTGTATGATTGTTAATCGCCTCGATCTCATCCACGATTAACTCGCTTCGATTCCCATTGGTAAACAGTTTAAACCTATTGTCAGTTGTACTCTGTAGGACCGCTGCATTGGTTGCAAAAGCTAGTGCCTCAGCCTTGGTAATTAATATTAATTTATTGGAATTATAAATAGTTCTGATTAATACACGATCGATTGCTGCCATCGTTTCGGTACCATCAATAATAACGGGCCAACCCTTTTCATTTATAATATTATTTCCAGCCTCATCCTGACTATATTCACCTTCATAGATGACAGCAGCGTCGTTAGGGAGAGGTAAAAAACAGCAATCCACATGATAAAATTGTGCTTGTTGTAAGTGAATTGGTAAAACGACATAGCCCGTTGCATCAGCAATGGCTTGACTAGCTTGTGCTTGGGTGCGGTGGCCCTGGCCTACAAAAAATAATTTTTTCCCCGGCATTTGTCGGATGTCACCTCCTTCAAATGTTAATGCTTCTCCGTGCTCGTCCAATAAATTCAACGTTTCCGCACCAATATTTGTCGCTTGAGCGGCAGCTAACCTGTCTTCACCTTTACGCTGCTGGTTTGTAAAACTGGCTTGAATATATAGCAGCGTATCTTCAATAGGTTGGCCTGTTATTGATGTGACCAGGTTAATTATGCTATTTTCTACGATCATCACACATTCTCTATCTTCTGTAGAAAATGAGCCTTGTAATATAGTTAATTGATCCGGCCTCATCGTGGCTGTGTCAATCAGCATGATTGATTTATTTTTTTGATTGGCGTGATACAATTTATTTTCGAATAAAATTATACCGGTCCGTCCATTCAATTGCTGAAACAACTTGACAGCGCTCTCGCCCATTGGTTCAATATGCGTTTTTATAAAACCACACGCCTGAATTGTGCAATATTGGCCTGTATCCGTTGCAAAAATCTGATCGGTATAATAATCAAAATCGCCTGTTTCAAGCCATCCCTTATCCTCCATAATAGACAGCGTTGGAATACCTTGAGCTCGCATCGCTTTCAAAAGTCCTTGTTGTTCTTGACAGGCTTTTTTAGACAAAGGTTTTTGATATTCATGAATCAATTCTTTTTTTCTTATGGCGAGTTGTTGTGGTGTTAAGGTATCAGTAATTTGCGTTAACTTTGAGTGGACGTAATCGTTTTGTAACGCCAACGACCTAATCATATCAGGGTTATCAGCTGTAACTATTTCAAAATGGGTTGTAGGCCTGAAAATGGCAATTTTTGCAGTCTCAGCCAACGGAATTGAATTAACAAGTTTCAATAAATCTACGAGATTATCAATGTATGGCATTTTTTACACCTCTTAGTAATTTTCAAAACACACCTAAACTATACCTAAAAGATGCTTGAATGTAAACTATTTATCATGTATTTCATCATTGTGTTCTAATGAAATCGTGATTGTCCGCTAGTTAACGGCTGATTTAATTGTTTTTTTCTGGCACATATTGGGATGATTATTTCTAGAATTACGGCTATATAACCAGCAGCCGACATGGCGTATATATACATGTTTTCCGAAAACAAAGTCAATAATAAGGGGGGGATGAAGGTTATTAACCCAATGCTTAAACGATTTTTTGCTTTAAAGACATCCATCAAAAAATCAAACACTCCCAGTGAGACACAAAAGAAAGAACCAAACAAAGCGACCCCTTGAAACATCGATAACACGCTAATAACGGATTTTGAGTGCATATAAAATACCAAACTGTCATTGAATGATAACAACTGATTTTTACTTTGGTATATGGCAACCAGTCCATGCTCGCCATCCATGGGTATGATTGAATATATAACAAATAACCATGCCGTATATAAAAATAAGACGGTTGTGGTGCTTGCTATCAACATCCACTTGAACAATGTTCGATGATCATGCCCATAGTAGGAAACCAAGCTTGGAACAATGAATTGAAAGCCGAACGCATTGATTATTATAAGCATTAATGAATAATAGCCGGTCTGATTAGGTATAAATTTGATTACTGGGGGCGCAGCAGAATAATAAGAGTAGCAAGAAACCATCGCAATTATTAATAGGCTAAGCTTTAAAATAACCAAAACAACATTCACGCGCACAATAACTTTAGCACTGATAGTAATGAGACTTCCTAAAACAAGAACATAAAGCAGGCTAATATTAAAATACGACAGGACAGGAAGTGCGCCACTTAAATGGCTCATAATAAGCGATACGCAACCGGAAATATAAGAAGCAAGCGAAAAATAAAGTAACCATAAAAACAGGATGATGGTAAGGACCTGAACTTTATAGCCTAAAAATTTTCCAACAATGCTGTAATATGAATTATATTTTTCAGGGCAACTTAAACTTAGCTCTAAAACGTAGAGCCCCGTCTTCGTCATAATCATCCAGGCGACAACAATAAAAAGAAACGTAGTTAAAAAACCAAAATTTGCCGACACGATTGGAATGGCCAGTATTCCCCCACCGATAACGGCTCCAATTAGAAGAAAAGTTCCGCCTAGAAATTTTAACATAATTACACTAACTCAGTGTGGTTAGTGTTATGAATCCAATCAGTAACACCACTCAAGACAGCGTCGCATGCTTTAATCTGTTTTTCTACACTGCTTTTTGATGTGCCACCAATAGATCGATGTGCCTCTATAACGGCCTCTATCATTAAATATTGATATACATCAGCACCCACTTTGTCACAAAATTTAGTGTACGCATCCAAACTTAAATCCTTTAAAAGCAATTTCTCATTAATACAATGCAATACTATTTTCCCTGTAATTTCGTGCGCCAATCGAAAGGGTATATTTTTATGGGTCAGGTAGTTAGCCAGGTTAGTTGCATTAGAATAATCATTTTCTGTAGCCTGTCTCATTTTTTCTTTGTTAACCTGCATAGAGGCGAGCATAGGCGTGTACACAGCCAACGTGTCCGACAATGTTTTGACTGTATCAAACAACCCTTCCTTGTCTTCTTGCATGTCTTTATTATAGGCAAGGGGAAGCCCCTTAAGGGTGGTTAATAATCCCATCAATGCACCATATATACGACCTGTTTTACCTCTGGCAAGCTCACAAACATCTGGATTTTTTTTCTGGGGCATCATGCTGCTGCCTGTACAAAACGCATCATCTAATTGTACAAACGAAAATTCATGACTACTCCATAAAATAATTTCTTCGGATAGCCTTGAAAAATGCATCATGATTAGTGACGCATTCGATAAAAACTCAATCACAAAATCCCTGTCACTGACAGCATCTAAACTGTTCGTGTAAGTGCCATCAAATTTCAGAAGCGAGGCGACATAAGCACTATCCACATCCACACCACTTCCAGCGATGGCACCAGCACCTAACGGGCTTATATTTATTCGGGAAAAACTAGAGCAAAGTCTTTCTACATCACGACTGAACATATTGAAATAAGCAAGCATATGGTGTGCAAAACGAATAGGTTCCGCACGCTGAAGATGGGTGTATCCGGGAATAAATGTGTCAATATTCTCAACAGCAATAACCTGAATTACTGCAAGTAGATCATGAAGTTGAGTCACGATTTTAATGACATGGTGTCTCAGGTAAAGATGCATGTCGAGTGCTACCTGATCATTTCTGCTACGACCGGTATGCAATTTCCCTGCAACTTCGCCAATTTCCTCATGCAATAACCGTTCAATGTTCATGTGAATGTCTTCATCATCAAGACGAAAATCCACCGCACCTTGTTTTATTTTATCACGTATTTTTATGAGACCACTGGTTATTATCTCAACCTCTTGTGTTGTTAACAAAGAGCGCTTGCCCAGCATATTCACATGGGCAAGACTTCCATTAATATCATACTCTGCTAATTGATAATCAAATGTTATCGAAGCATTGTATACATCAACCAAATGGTGGGTGCCTTTGCTGAATCTTCCACCCCATAGCTTCATAGTTGATACCCTTTATTCACAGTGGAGTTAACCATCAAAGGGAGTCCATAGATTTTGATAAAACCAATGGCGGCCTGATGATCAAAGGTATCCCCTTCGGCGTAAGTAGCCAGATTGTATTGATAAAGTGATTTATCAGATTTTCTACCAATAACTGTTGCGTTACCTTTGAATAGTTTTACTCTCACGATACCGCAAACATTTACCTGGGTTTCATCGATAAACGCATTAATTGCATCAAAAAGTGGTGAAAACCACAGGCCTTCATAGACCATATTCGCAAACTTCTGCTCAATAATTGGTTTGAACTGTGCGACATCGCGCGTCAGACACAGTGATTCTATAGCCTTATGCGCTGTAATCAAGGTGATTGCCGCAGGAGCCTCATAAATTTCACGGGATTTAATACCAACCAGTCGATTTTCAACATGATCTATGCGTCCAACACCATGCTGTCCCGCTATTTCATTGAGTGATGAAATCAATAAATGAAATGGCATTGCTTCACCATTTAGTGTAATTGGCAATCCTTTTTCAAAACCAATCTCAACGATTTGTGCGGTGTTTGGGCTTGTTTCTGGAGACTTGGTTAATTCATAAGCTTCCTCGGGTGGAGCCATCCATGGATCCTCGAGAACGCCACACTCACAACTTCTGCCCCAAAGATTTTTATCAATACTAAATGGATTATCAATATTGATTGGTAAATCAATATTGTGTTCTTTAGCATATAATATTGCGCTTTCACGGCTCATTGGATTGTCACGAATAGGCGCTACAATCTTTATGCTAGGTCTTAGTGTAGTTAATGATACGTCAAATCTTACTTGATCATTACCCTTACCCGTACAACCATGAGAAACAATTTCAGCCCCTTCTTTTTTAGCAACTTCAATCAGTTTTTTGGAGAGTAATGGTCGAGACAAGGAAGAAATAAGCGGGTAAATGCCTTCATACAATCCGTTGGCTTTGAGTGTTTTTGCTAGGTACTCATCTGCAAATTCTTTTTTAAGATCCAGTACGTAGCATGCTATAGCGCCTGTTTTCAGGGCTTTTTGCTTAATAACATCCAAATCTTTTCCTTCACCAAGATCACCTATTACGGCAATAACATCATAATTATATTTTTCTTGAAACCACCTGATTGCAATGGATGTATCCAAACCACCTGAATAGGCTAATACTATTTTTTCTTTTATCATTTAATATCACTCCGTGGATTCCAAAATTTAAAACTACCATCATGATAATTCTGAGCATACTCATTGTCAATATAAATATTCACTTTTTAATTAAAATAACGCATAATAAATCAATCTTACACCACAGGAATATTGTAAAATGATTTCAAAACACCCGAACAAATTAATAAACGACTTAAAAACTATTTTATTACAAGGCATTACTGCAACCCAGGAAACAATATGCAATGAACTTGAAGCACAGGGGCATAAAATTAATCAGTCTAAAGTATCCAGGCTACTTAGAAATATTAATGCAATCAAGTCTAAAAACGACCAAGGGGAAATGGTTTACAGGCTACCTCATGATGTCGCTCCGCCATCAGTGAGCACAAATCTGACAGAATTAATTACAAATGTGCTCGCTAACGAAACAATGATCATCGTGAAAACGAGCCCAGGTTCGGCCTCGCTGATAGCAAGAATTATCGATGATAAAAAGTGTCATATCTTGGGGACAATTGCCGGCGATGACACCATTTTTATTGCACCGCAATCAGTAAAAAGCATTCAGGAGACCCTTTCACTGATATGTACATCGCTTGGCTTTCCCATTCGATAAAATCAGGTATTTGTTTGTATGAGCTGATAGGCAATAAAAAACATGATGCAAGCAACTGAAAGTTCAATTAATTGCCATGCTCGAATGCTACTTAATACTCTGGCGAATAGTTTCCCCGCACTGCTAAGGGTAAAAAACCATAACGCTGATGCTGTCAAGCAGCCTATGATGAAGTAAATACGTTGATCCGGTGGGTAACTAACTCCTAAATTACCAATGATAAGGACCGTATCAAGGTAGACATGGGGATTTAGAAAGGTAAAAGAGAGAGCGACTAAAATTGCCTTCCATGCAGATGTCTTGTTTGATTTTTTATCGACTGGATTATTGATTTCATCTTTGAACCCAGCTATTTTATTTTGCATGTCGTACAGGTTGTAAATCGCAAAACACCCATAGGTCATTACAAATGCGACACCGAACCATCGAATCATATTTAGTGCCATGAGATGTTTGGAAAGGATTTCAGCTAGTCCGAAAACACCCATGTTCATTAAAATAATATCGCCAAAAAAACATGCAAAACCCACTTGATAAGGGAAATAATTTTTAATGCTGCATTTTAAAACATAGACATTTTGACTTCCAATTGCTACAATAAGTACAAGACTTGCTAAAAAACCTTCAATGCCCGCATTAAACAAATTTTGATTTATCATAGTTAACCTAAAAATTCAAAATCAAATCCAATTGTAGCTCGAATAGCTTCTTTTAAACCCACTGACCTTTAACCTTTATATAGGTCTCATCCATGCGCCAAGAAATACCGGTCGGTCGCTTATGACGTTTGCGAAAAACTTCTTCCAATTGGGGAGCATATTCGATAACCCAGCGATTTATCGTAGAGTGATCTACCGACAATCCACGTTCCAATGCTAATTCTTCAATATCGCGATAGCTCAATGGATAAGCTACGTACCATCGAACCAACATTAAAATGATATCCTTTTTAAAATGACGCCACTTGAAATCGATCATTGCAAACACCACCAATCATGAAACTTTCTAATTTTATCATTAACCAAGATTTTTTGCGACAGAACCGTGTAATCGCGATACTTCTGGAAATTAGGGAATAGGTTGTTTATACTACCTATACTCCACGCCTCGCTTGCATTGTGTTCTTTATTCGAGTGTAAGGTTTGATTGCCGTCAGCTTAAGCCAACTCCTTGGTCTAATGTTGGGTTTTTAAGGATCTGGTTATTTTGTCAGGTATTGAGTGTGCCATGGTGTAAATTTAGCGGATAGATTGAGATATGTCTTTAGTAAGTGTATTTAATGAGTGGGATCCAATTGAGGAAATGATAGTTGGGTCTTCCTTGCACGCAAAATTTCCTGTTGATGACCCAACATTCAAAATAGTTGAGCGCTTGGATCAAAAAACCTTAGAGAGGATTGCATTTTATAATGTGGAACTAAACCAGTTAATCGAAGAAACAGAAGAGGATATTGATAATTTTATTAGTAAAATGCTTCAAGTTGGAATATCAATTAAGCGCCCGTTAATAATTATACCCGAACGAAAAATTCAAACCACTGACTGGGAAACCTCACAGTATTTTTGTTATTGCCCACGCGATACTATGATAACCATTGGTAATACCATTATTGAATCACCAAATGTCTATCGCTCACGTTATTTTGAGAATAATGCCTACAAGAATATCCTGGTTGAGTATATGAAGAGTGGAGCGAATTGGATTGCGGCTCCCAAACCAAGGCTGTTAAATGAAGGATATAATTCAGATCCTAATGCCAAAAGTATTTTGAATGAACTAGAACCCGTATTTGATGCGGCAAATATATTACGCTGCGGTAAAGATATTTTCTACTTGGTATCTGACTCAGGAAATGAATTGGGTTATCAATGGTTAAAAAATTTATTATCTGAACAATATACAGTGCATAGGTGTGCGGATCTTTACTCCGGCATACATTTTGATACCACGATGGTTCTATTGCGCCCAGGGCTGCTCTTAATTAATCCTGAGCGCGTAGATATAAATAAGTTACCGGAAAAATTGCAAAAATGGAAAATTTTAAAGGCGCCAGCCATGAAAACTGTTTCTTATTCTAGTGTTCCGAATGTATCTAGCGCGTGGATCGGAATGAATTTACTCATGCTTGCACCGAATTTAGCTGTAGTTGACCAAAATCAAACCGAGTTAATTACACTTTTAGAGCAAAATTTCATACGCACTATTCCTTCTTTATTGCGCCATGGTAGAGTTTTTTCGGGTGGTTTCCATTGCATTACATTAGATATCAGAAGGAGAGGAAGCTTAGAAAATTATTGGTAAAAACATAACCTAAGTAACTAGGTCCGCCGTCACCTGTCGGCTAAATCACCGTATCCGAGATGTGCTAGGATATTTTTTATGAGATGGAATACTGATGAATTTTATTACACTACCCACCATTAATCTTGCGCGGCTAACCGCCAGTACCACACAAAGCCAGGAGCTAGAAAAATTAAAAGATGCTTGTATGAAGCACGGAGTTTTTTATTTAAATGGCTTTGAGGTTGCTGCGCCAATTAATCTAATAGGTGCACTCTCTGAAGCAACTGAGTTTTTCTCCGCTAGCCCAATACAAAAAAATATCTATCTAGCTTCCGAAGCCAATCACTATTTAGGTTATCGTGGTATGGGTAGCGAATTTAGCGAATTATCCCATCGCCAGTATGAGCCCTGTGAGCAATATAAGATTGGATACATAAATGATTTCGAAAATAAAGTTTCACGGCTTGGAGTTGAAGCTATCGAATCTCACTTGAATATCTTTAAAAACCATGTAAAAAATTATTTTAATTCTTTAGAGATCATTGGCATTCAAACCCTGTCGGCACTCGCCTTAAGTTTACATTTATGTGAAGACTATTTTATAAAATACTTGAACCAACCCAATCACCAATTAGGCTTAAATTATTACCCAATAGACAATAATGCAAATGTTGATTATGGCATGAGTGCACACAAGGATTTATGTTTGCTAGCTTTTATTACTCAAAATACACATGGATTGATGCTTCAAGACGCTGAGCAAGAATGGAAGATTGTCCCTCAGCAAGAGAACAGTTTAATTGTGATGCTTGGTGAATTTATGGAGTTTTGGACTGATAAATATTATCTGTCACCATTGCATCAAGTACTCAAGTCTTCTGTTCAGGATCGCTTATCACTTGTCTATAAATTACGACCTAATTACGATGTAATGATTCCTGTTATTGAAGATATCAACCCCAATGCTTCGACTACACACAGGGTTGAAATACACACTGGTATCGCGTATGACAATAAATTGAAAAACATTATGTATATCAATGAGTAAAACCATGACGCCACAATCAAACATGTTGCTCGTAAAGGAATCCAGAAATGGTGAGACTAGGGTAGCACTGATTCCAGATGACGTTGCTAAATTGATAGGCCTTGGATGCAGTGTTCAGGTTGAGAGTAATGCAGGACTTTTAGCCGGTTACTCCAATAGTGACTATGTGCTTGCTGGTGCCACAATTGCTCATCTTGAGGATATGCTGTTTTCTAGTTATCAAAAGTTATTTCATGAAATTGATTTAGTCATTAGAGTAAAGCGCCCGGCGCGATATCGTGAAATTCTTGAAGCCAAAGCTATTCAAGCTGACACTAAAATGGTGGGCTCGCTAGATGTTTTTGCTCGTGAAGCAGTACATATAGCTGAATATCATAATGCTAAAATTGATTATATTTCATTTGAGCAGTTTGTCTTTCCTCCTGACACACCCATGGAGGAACTAAAGACCATGAGTCATATTGCTGGTAGGTTAGCGGTTCAGAATGTAATTCGTATTATGGAGCCAGTTAATCTCATAAAAGTAGCCGTGATATTAGGGTTTGGCGAAGCTGGACGCTCGTCTTATCTCGAATGCAAAAAGCACCATATTGAGCAAATTATTGTGATAACCGGCGACAAAAAGAAGGCAAAAGAAATTAAAACCGATGGATATTCAAGCGTGTTGCTAAATTGTTTACTCTCACTCAGTCTAAAGCAAGCAGCTATCGCTAAAATTTTACTTGGCGCCGATCTGGTAATTGCCAGCGCGTCTTCGAGTGGTGCTATAGCACCGCTGCTGATTCCTAATTCCACATTGCTACTCTTAAAAGCCAATACTTGTATTGTAGACTTAGCCGCATCAGAAGGTGGAAATGTCGAAGGTAGTGTGCATGATGGCGTCATCACATTAGCTAATAATGTGCGCATCATTAATGTTAGTGGCTACCCCAAAGAACTACCCAGTGAAGCAAGTAAAGCATGGAGTAAAGCGTGCTATTATTTCTTAAGTTTATTATTAACCGGAGCGTGTCAGCGGAGGAGTTGACCCGTAAATGAATCCGTGTAGATTTTCCGCCCGCTATAATAATGTGATCCAATGGGGGCTTGCCTGGCGCAACCCCCCCATTAATTTTATCCTTTACACCGATGCATCACGGCTTCTTTAGGAACATAAATGTCGCCCTCCGGCTCCTTCAGTAATCGCCAAAGCAGCTTGTTAGCATCAAGTAGTTTAAGTTCCATAAATCCTATATTTCCGGTAATCCCTGCTTTGATTTTAGTCTTGACAATACTGCTTGTTGTTTTTTTAAAAGAAAAAGCATTGTCATTTTCATCTATTTTATCTCCACTGTACGCCACGGAAGAATAACTGCCTTTATATATATCTTTATTAATATTAATACGAATTGAAAATACGCTAACATCACTATCTTTGTCCCAGCACCAATGACCAGAAAACGCAGCATTAGTTTCATTTGTTATGAGTGAACTCAAGATTAATAAAATAACAACAGAAAAAAACCTTAAATTACACATTGTTAACCCTCAAATTTAATACTATTAGTACGATTCAACCAACCATTCAAAAATCTCATCTGAGTGGGCTCTCTTTTTACTTGAGCAGTATAATAATCAACTTTATTTTTCTGATACATGTTAAATAATTTATGAGGATCCAATTTATTAATTGCTTGTACAGTCTTTGATCCAATTTTATTATCTATAACTAAATTACCACCTAATGAATTCACTGCTTTTTGCATTAATTGAACGGCTTTACTGGGCGCATTAACATGGAAATCATACAGAGAATAAGCAATGCTTATAGAATTTATTTCATCTGCTCTTATAGGATCCCAAAAACGAGTTTTATATATAATAGAAGCCTGTTCATTTGTTAATTTTTTGAGATTATTCAACGTTGGATCTATATCCAGGTCTTTCTGTGCATATTTTTTAAAGGTCTCCATGATAATTCCTTTATTTGTATAACCTCCATGATCACCTGGATCATTGCTAATGCCACCCTCGTGATCAAAAATTCGATTTTGAAGTAAATAAAAATTACTTGACCTTGCTGTCTTATTGTCCACCGCCACCCCCGCACCCTCATCCCTCGCCGTTTCATTCATATACCTCGCCGTCATCTGCTCAATGCGTCGACGGATCGTCTCTTCTCGATGGAACCGATCCCAAGTACCTTCAGGGATAGCGGAATAAGCGCCTTCTTCTGTTGGGATTTCGCAGTAGCCGCCTTCGTCTGTTTCGCGGGTTCGCTCAAGTTCGGTGGGTTGCAACAGCGTCGCACTGACAGCGTTGCCTAAATTGTCCTGCAAGATTTGTTGCGCATTGAAGTTGCCAGTAGCTGCTCCCGTGGCCAGCGCTTGTAGTTCTGAACTGGCAAACGCGGTGGCGCGGCCTATTCGTTCTTTGAGTTGCCGGGCCCAGTCTTGTGCTTTTACGCTGCCCATAACGCCTGCCGTGGCGGCGGATACGCCTAATTCCTGCCAGTCAAAATGCTGGTGGCGGGTGAGGGCTAAATTTAATCCTTGACTGACGGCGTCGCGTTCCATCATTTCTGTGGCGTTGACGAGGCTGAAGGCGTCAATGGAGCGGCTGTCCATTGCCGCGCGGATTTTACTGTAAGCCTCGGAACCGCTGAGCAAGTGGCCTACACCGGCGGTGGCGGCGGTGCCTAGGCCTGATAATAGCGCGCCTTTCATGTCGATGCCGTTTTGAAGATGAAGCAGGTTGGCGGCGCCTTGTCCGGCAAGGCTGCTGGTGAAACCGGCGGCAAATCCTACGGTGAGCGTGGCTGTCGTGCTGATGCCAGCCGTGCCGCCTAAGACGCCTAGCCCCAGCGTCATTAATCCACCGAGCCCACCGGCACTGGTTGCCCCCGCAAGTATCGCTAACGCACCAGCACTCAGCACCATGGCGACGGCCGCTGTGACGATGACGGCGATTTTGGCGATGGTTTTCCAGAAATTGTTTTTATTTTTATTTTTTGGCAGCGCGGGTGGTGGTGCGTACATGGGGGCTGTAATCGCATTGGGATCGATGCTGTCGGTTGTCCAGTCAGCACTACTCATGACTTTGTGCGTGGCATTGGTGTGATGCTGACCTTTGCTGATTTGCGGGATGCTAAGGCGCAGACCAACATGAAGCGGACTGCCTTTTTCACCCGCTTTGGCGGCTCTGTCCGTTAAGCCATTCGCATCGGCTATTAAGTACCAGAGGCTGCTGTCACCATAGACCTGCAAGGCGATACTTTCCAAGGTATCATCAACACTCAATGTATAAGCACCAAGGTTATCGCGTTGTGTTTCAGGTTTTTCGGCGCCGCCGTAGACGCTTAAATGTTGTTTTTGTTGACTGTCGATGCGCACATCCCCGATGGTTTTACCGGCCACGGTGAGATAATTGGTTTGAGTATTGTTTTGTTTGCGTGTGCGGATCCCATCGATAGCGCTGGAAACGTATTGTGTAGCATATAGTTCTTGTGTGTAAATCGTATTTTTCAAACAGCCATTGCTGTCGTAGGCACTGATTCTGCAATCATAACGTGTGGCTTGATGGTCTTTTTCCATCGAAATGCCTTCTATTTTTTGAAGGTAGCTGTCCCATAAGTCATAACTGTAATCCTGCGTCTGAGTGATTGTTGCGAGATACCAGTGATGCTTCCTTCCAATCATGATCATTTGCCAGCTGTAGCTGTTCGTGATGATGGCTTTCGCGTTGCCGACAGCATCGTAGGTATAACGTGTATCGCTGATAATCTCTTTAAGACTGCCTTTAATGCTTTGTCCTGACAAACGACCGTTTTCATACAGCATTGTGTTGTATTGCGCAGCTATGCCCTGGTCATCGTAGAGGGTTTCTTCACGCAACAGACCCGCCTCATAGTGTTTGCTTTGAAAATCATGCTCATTTTTACGGGTGATTTCCAACAGGTTGTCGGTGTTGTAACGATAGGTGTAATGCTGAAACGCGCCGCCTTCCCAAGTTTTTGCATCATTCACATTGCCCGCTTCATCGTACGCCAGTGCCGTGCCTTGGGACGCGCTGATGTCAATTTGACCGTTTAACAGCTGGCCTTTGTTAATCACCATGCGGTTGTTTTCGTCATAGCGAAAATAGTCGGTTTGATTGCTAGTTCCACCGTTGTAATAAGCACCTACCTTTGTGTCGCGAATATTGCCGACCGCATCGTATTCATAATCAACAGCCAATACCGGCGACTCATTCGTGGACGTGCGCCTGGCCTGCGTCAGCCGCCCTAGCGCATCGTATTCGTAACGGTCTGTTTCCGGCAGCCAGGCGTTGAGGCGCTGGCTTGTTTTAGTGGCAACATTGCCGTCTGCATCATAGGTATAATCAACGATTTCCTGATACTCCCTGTCTTCGACGCGTTTGATTTGACCGTCATTGTCGTACTGGTAATACAGATCTTTGCCGCTGCTGGATTTTTCGTTCAGAAGTAAGCCGTTGGTATTATAGGTATAATTTATGTGGTGGCCACCCAAATCAGTGTGCGCTGACAATCGACCGTGTTCGTCGTAGTTCCAGGTGCTGTTGTTACCTAAGGCGTCATGTTCAGCGGTTTTATGACCGGCCACATCGTATTCATAACGCGTGGTCGCATTTTGGGCGGTTTTTTCAATGAGATGCCCCAGCTCATCATACATTAGCGTTTGAACATTACCGGCGGCGTCGGTTTGGCGAATGAGCTGGCCTGCGCCATCGTAGGCATACGCTTGGCTCATTTGTGGGCTGATAACGGACAATAGACGGTTTTCAGCATCATACGTATAACGCGTAATGGCGCCTCGCTCGTTGGTTTGAGTGTCCATCTGGCCTAACAGGTTGTAGGTTTTGATGCGATGATGACCGCTGGCATCGGTGTCATCTGTAGCACGACCGTCGGCATCAAACGCATGCGTGATGGTATGCCCATTGGCGTCCGTCATGGCAATCGTCTGCCCCAGGCCATCAACCGCGTAATGATTGACAGGTGCCAGCATGCGGCTAATGCCGTGTTCATCCACCGCAGTCACTTCGGGTAAATCTTGCGCGGTGAGCGCATCCAGCGCATTGTAGGTGTAGCGCGTGGTGTGACCGCGTGCGGTGGTATGACTTAAAACGTTGCCCCAGCGGTCGAGTGTTTGGGCATGTAGAACCCGCGTGTCACGCGATTGATTGACGAGACGCCCCAGTGCATCATAGGTGTTGTCCTGACGATGTAATGCACTGAAATAAGCGTCGGTTTCATAGTCTGTACCTGATAAATCAACGCCTGCGTCATTGTTTGATGTCAGCACTTGCGTCACATTTCCACTCAGATCGTAAACATAAATCTGAACGTAGCCCTGAGTATTCGATCGCCAAACGCGACCCAACTGGTCGTAATCCACCTGCGTTGCAAAATGCCCATCCATGCCTTTTTTAACGACCTCGCCAAACGCATTGTATTGCGCATCATCCGTGGCCTTTACGCCAGACGTCCCGAGCGTTGCCGTTTGCGTGAGACGGTTTTCACTGTCGTAAGTGTAACGTTTATCGGACACCAGCGTGGTGGTATTGGCCTGCGCCAACACCTGCCAACTGCGCACGATGTTGCCATTGGCATCAAAACTGTAGTGCGTGCTGTGGCCGGTGCCATCCATTTTCTGGATGGCGTGACCGCTGGTGTCATAAATATCACGCTGGATGATGTCCTCATTAGAGCCGCCATACAGGGTGTATGTAGACGGATCGTTGATGACTGCCCCGTTTTTCCATTGATGACTTTCAACCAGTTGTCCCAAAGCATCATAGCCATAGGTCGTAGCAGCGCGCCCTGACGGATAAGGCATGCCGATTTTGGCGGTTAGCTGGCCTTGTGTGTTGTAATAGGAATAGACGGTATGCCCTGCTGCATCGGTGGTTGAGATTAGATTTCCCATGGCATCGTAGGCGTAAGCACTGTTTAAATCGGCCGTGATGGTTTCATAGTGCGAAGCGTTACCCGTCAAACGCTGGTAACTCACCTGTTTCAGGGTTTTTTGTATCAATTGACCGTTGGCATCGTATAAAAATGTAACATGACGATCGGCAGCCGTTGTCGTAGGCTGTGTACCGCGAGTAGCATATTGGGTTTCCTCGTCTAACAAACCCTGCGCGTTGTAGTGATAGGTGGTGAGGTACTGTTCCGCATTGAGCGTGGTAATTTTCAGGCCTTCATTGTCATAAGTATGGGTGGTGATAGACCAATCGTTATCGCTGAGAAGGACGGCTTGGGTGAGCACATCCCCAAACGCGTTGTAAGTAAAACGCGTGGTTGGACTTCGCGTCTGGTAGCTGAGCTGGCGGGGATTATAGCTGCGGACAGGATCGCCGCGAGTCTCGATCAAGCGATGATCAAAATCATAAACGTAATACTCATGGCGATCCTGCGTGTTCGTGGGGATGTTACTCTGACTGATATCGATTACGCGCTGAGCATAGGTGGTTTTAAGAACGACAAAACCAAAGGCATCGTACGCAAAATGTGTGACCGTACCGCAGGCATCCACGGCATACGTTTGTTGACCGACCTCATCATAGGTAAAAAAGCGCGATTTGCCTGCGCGGTCGCGAACTTCAGTGATGTCGCCAAACGCGTTGTAACGCCAATCTTCTGTCAAGGTTTGCACGCTTTCCGAACGCGCGTTACTGGCATAAAGGCTGGCATTGTTCACGCGTGAATCAGGGTAACGCGTTTGTAATTTACGATTATTTGCATCAAACGTGTATTGGACGGTTTGATGGATGCCGCCTGCGTCGCGAATATCGCTAATCCGATTGCCGAAACTGTCGTACTCGATTTTTGTGATGACTGAACGGGTTTCTAAGTGCCAAATGCCGTTTGTATACGTGTTAAACGTGGTGATTGGCGATTGCGTCTCTATCAACTGATTGCTTGTGTTGTACGTGTAGGTCCATTCGGAAAGATTGGCGTCAAGTTTACGGCTGACGTTGCTATCCCTGTCATAGGTGTAGTGTGTGGTGTGTAGGCCGGCATCACTTTGCGTGATAAGGCGTCCAATGGCATCATACGCGAATTGGGTGAGGTGCTCGTTGTTGCCTTCAGCGAGCACATTGCCCACGGCATCATAACGGCGTTCAACCGTGTGGCCGGTGGGGCTTATGCGTAACGTTTCGCGACCTGCGGCATCAAATACCGCGCGTGTGATACGATCACTAGGCGAGGCTTGAATGAGGCCGGCCCAGTTTGGATCAACCAATTGACTTGGCGTTAAGCGTGTGGCGTATTGTATGCTTGCGATTTGATTACCGCCCGCATCGTATTCATAGGCTGTCACAACGCCGGCGGCACTGACTTGCATGGTCAGGCGACCGAGCTTGTCATACGTGTAATGAATGGATGCATCGTGTTCCACATCCGGCAATGCGTTTGCAAGGCGTGTTTTTTGAATGACGTTACCGGCTGCATCGTAACGATAAGTCGTAATCTGCCCATTGGGATCGGTCTGTTCACGCAGCTGGTTTAATCCATCGAACACAAAACGCGTAGTGCGTGATTGGGCGCTATCGATAGGTTCTGGCCGAGCACCCGCTTTCAAAACAGCCAGAGAATGAGGTGTTGCATAACACGTTTTCGCCACGACATTACCAAAGGCATCATACGTGTAGGCCGAGGCATAGCCCAAACCATCATAAGAATGACGCAGGCGACGCTGTGCATCAAAGGCAAAAAACTGATGGTGATCGTGGTTGTCATCCGCCTGAATCATGCCAGCGAGAGTCGTTTCATCGTAAACAGCGGCGAGCAGTATCCGCTGCGCGTAGGTTGTCGTCTGGATTTCATTGCCATTGGCATCATACTGATGTTCGGTCACCACCCCACGCGCATCAATGCTAAAACGTGCTCGATTCATGACATCATACACATAATGGGTCGTGTTTTGATTTGGAGAGGTCACGCTGAGCACGTTGTCGTTGCTGTCATACGTGTAGGTGGTGGTGAGGCGCAATCCATCGGGATCCAGGGCGCTGGTCTCACAGCGTCCAAATGCATCGTGGGTGTAGGCGATAATCCTGTCAAGGCCCGCTGGGTTGCGGCGGGTTTCGCGTATTAATAAACCGCGTATGTCGTATTCAAAGTGTGTGACTTCATCCAGTTTGGAATTGGCAAGCAGGAGTAAAGACTGCTGGAGGTCTGCTAAGCTAATGCGGGCAACTTGTGGGTAATACGCACAATAACGATGGGTACTCTCCACTTGTTGAAAGGCGTTGTAACGGGTTTCCGTGACAGCACCGGCCGCACTCACGGTGTAGCTTAACAGGCCTGCCTCGTTGTAAATAAAGCGTGTGACCTCAGACTGCACGTTGGTATAGCTTATGATGTGACCGGCTGTATCGTACGCAAACTGGTCGCTGTATTGGGCCCAAATGGCGTCCACGTCATCCTTGTTTTCTGCAAGCTTTGCGGCCCCTTGGGCATTGAGGTGTTGAATCACACGCCCTAGTGCATCATAACGGTACTGTTGACTGCGCGCGGTTACGGTTTGAGCGTCGGTGCGCGTCTCATTAATCACCAATCCCTGTGTATTATAAATCCAAGCGATGACCAGACCATGCTGTGTTTTTTGTTCAACCCGTAGCCCTAGATCGTTATAAAGGTAGGTGGTGAGATGGTCGTTAAGGTGCGCGGCAGGATGGGCGCCATCCTGCGTACGGGTGTAATAAGCGAGCCTCTCGACCAGTAAACCACGCGCATCATAAACATAGTCCGTCAGATACCCTTCCGCATCGATGTCAGCTATTTTTAATCCAGCCGCATTATAACGACTATACGCCAGGCTATCGCCAACAACTGCCAGCGGTGCATCCGTATTCCAGTCGCCCGTGCGTGGGCTGGGCGCTTTGTTTTTGTAACGGATGTGCTCTATCAGATACCCTTCTGCGTCGTATCGATAAGCGGTAGCAGCACCCTCGCCATTAATTTCAGCCTGCATGCGGCCATTGGTATCATAATAGTAGGTGATAGTTTGGTCATCCCGACTTGCGATTGGGCTCATCTCGATGCTGGTTAAACGATGTGCATACGCTGTTTTTGCTATGACGCGGCCCTGCGCATCGTAGTTAAACGCAATGACACCGC
The DNA here is from genome assembly GCA_038923045.1 of Legionellaceae bacterium. Lineage (GTDB taxonomy): Bacteria > Pseudomonadota > Gammaproteobacteria > Legionellales > Legionellaceae > DDPF01. Next base: position 965 of record JBCKWE010000021.1, on the reverse strand, counting down.
CATCTGCATCAACCAGGCGCCCAATTTGATGGTGTTCGTTGTACACAACATGACTGATACGATCCTGATTGCTTGCCAGCGGTTTAATCGTAGCCAAGTTGGCTCCATGGCTAACACATACCTTTTGCTGAAATTGCCGCGTTTGAATGCAGTGGCCATCAACGTCATACGTGTATTCGATGACCTGACCGCAGGCGGACACCGTTGCCTGTAAACGCCCTTGTGCATCGTAAAAAAGAAAACGCGTTTTCCCAGCGATGTCGGTTTCGGAAACCAGTCGACCCGCGGTGTCATACTGGTAGCAAATGGTGCCATAATCATGTGCGGTGTCGAGTTGATGCGTACTGAGTAGCAACCCGCTTTTATCATAAATACAGAGGGTTTGCAGGCCGTTGGCATCGGTTTTTAAAATGCGTTGATGGGCATCATCATAGTCGATGGTTTGCGTGTGGTGTTGATTGTCGATGGTTTTAATCAGGCGTCCGAGGTCGTCGTAAAAATAATACGTGGTGCTTAAGCCGCTCGGTGTCAGGCTGGATTTTTCAACCAAGCGGCCTGCGGCGTCAAACCGGCTGTAGGTTCGCAGGGTGTCTTTCGTGATGATGCCTACACCTTGTGCATCGATTTGCGTGTAATGAAGCGCTTCACTCAAACAGCCGCGCCAGTCGTAGTGATAATCCACCAGACTGATATTTTGTTGATTTTGTAACAAACCCCAGTGGGTGAGCTCAGCATGGGTTGAGGTAGTCTCCTGCCAGCGACCTTGAAGGTAACACCGACTGCTGGTTCGACACCCATTCGTATCATAACGGTATTCAGTCACCACGCCATCAGCCGTTATGTCAAAGCGTAAATGGCCGGAGGTATCATAAATAAAACGTGCCGTTTGCGGTTTGATAGGATGATGGTTGTCATCAAACGATTGGTAGCATGTTTCGCTTAACAATTGATGGTCATTGTCAAAC
>JBCKWE010000020.1:0-27505 GCA_038923045.1 Legionellaceae bacterium | reverse complement strand
TGATGACAAATCCCATAGCGTTGATGACTGCATGGAACTTTTCCATGCCATGCAGGATTTCTTTGTTGAGAATTCAATCCAGAATCCCCTTGACTCACTTAAACAGAGCCGGGGCATTATTTCCATTGAGGATGCCGTTCAGCAGATCAAAGACAGCTTTTTCAGAAAACTTGCCCCTATGCTGAAAAATCAAAAAGCATTTAATGCTATCGACGCTGAGTCTATAAGGGCAAACTTCGATAAATTGGTAGACTTCACCAAGTTGCCAAAAACCGTCACAATGGGAACAACCGATGAGTGTGAACACGAGGTTGAGGTCGTAGCCGCTGAGGTCGAGTGTGAGGAAGATAGTCAGCAGGAGCAGGAACTGGAATGTGAGAGAGATAAAGCCACTGTCAGCGCGTTACCCTGCATAGCGTATACCCCTGCAACTCCCGTGCCATCACAAAGCTATGATACTTTGGGTATCGACAGCGCCTCTTCTGCCAAAAATAATTTCGATGAAAAATTCTCACCTCTATTGGCCTCTTTTTACGGCTCGACCAATTTCTTTCGTATGAACTCCGCAGGTGAGCGCCCACAAGGTACCCAGGCTATGCTAAAAGGTACGCTGAAATGGATGCTGAAAACCGTACGCCAATACGCGCGTGTGGACTTCGAATATGAACGACCACAAGGTATCCCTAAAGGTATCCTGAAAACCGCCTACCAATACCTGATCATTCATGAAAAAGGGCAATATAGGGTGGTTCTTATGGATCAGCAAGACGGCAAGGCAGACATGATTAAAATGAACAAAGACCAACAGTTGGTCGGTAACAAGGATTATTATCTCATGTCGTCTACCGGCAGGGTGATTGCCCAAAATGCACGTCAAGATTTTAATGAAGAACAATGGAAAACCAATCCCCAACTCACGCTGCTAACAAAAATATTTACACGACACTTAAATTTTAGTAAACAGGAAATTGAATATCTGGCTGATTTGAAATCAAGCCAACGCAAACTATTTTTCGATTTTCTTGATCAGGAAATTTCATCCTGTTGGCCACCGGTGGCGCCTGTTTTAATGGAATTAAAAAGTAGGGTTGATAAGATTAATTTGGGCGAGGGGAATAAATTGCGATCTCACAAACAACTTGGGGCATTGCCATCAGAAGCAGATTCTACAGATTTAACAAGAGCATTTAAAAGCAGGCTCCTTGCACAAAATATTGAAGAAGAAATTGTGGATGTGGTAGCTAAAAATCGCTCTGAGGCTTTGTTTCCTAGCCGAAAATAGAGTATAGGCGCGGCTTTGTTTCCTAGCTCAAAAATACAGCAATGAAATGGCGTCTAGTACAGAAGATGATATGATGCACCTCATAAACATCATCATGAGTGCGAACTAGTAATGCCCAATAAATATGCTGAAAAGAAAGGCTGGAGTGTCCCCAAACAGAAGTACAAATTGACGAATTGGTCTGAATATAATGATGCATTACGTCGACGCGGCGACATCACTGTCTGGCTATCAGAAGCAGCCATATCTCAGTGGTATGAAAAGGATCGGGTTTATGATGGGACTGGCGCTCATAAGCGTTTCAGGGATTTTGCAATTATCACATGTCATGAAATACGACAGGTTTATCGCTTGCCCCTGCGACAAGCTCAAGGATTTATAGATTCCCTATTCCGGCTAATGAACATCCCTCTTGTCTGCCCGGATTTCAGTTGCTTGAGCAAACGATTGAGAGCGCTAAAAATCAAGGTTCCGAAGTATAAAAAGACAAGCAATCCCGAAGATGGCGTTCATGCTATAGCCATTGACTCAACAGGCTTGAAACGCTTTGGGCGCGGGGAGTGGCACCAAGAAAAGTATGAGCTATCTAACAAAGCCAGCTGGAGAAAACTACACGTAGCAATCAATCAAGAGCATTACTTTGAAGCGTGTGTTTTAACGGATCGATTCAGCCATGATGACCAGCAAGTTGAAGGATTGCTTGCGCAAATTGATGAGCCAATCGATCATTTTTCAGCGGATGGTGCTTATGATGAAACGCCAGTTTATAACGCCGTAATTGACCATTCACCGATGGTTGATGTAGTGATTCCTCCACGATCTAATGCGGTATTAAATGACAAAGCCGCTGCCATGCGGAATCGAAATATTGAAGAAATCAAAAACATTGGCCGTATGCCATGGCAAAAAACAAGAGAGTATGGGCGGCGGAATTTGAGTGAACTTGGGGTACAGCGATACCAAAAAATATTGGGAGATTCGATGCATGCGAGGGACATCATGCGTCAAAAACAAGAGGCCATGATTGGTTGTGGTGTGATCAATAAAATGACATCGTTAGGGATGCCTGCAAGCTATAGATCTGCCTGAATTTTGAAAAAGAATCCATGGCAATGGGTTAGGAAACAAAGCCCAAATTTACCCTAGCATGACCAATACATATTACACATTATGTCCCTCATGGCGTTGTCGGCGTGTCATCATCCTTGTCAGGCCCGAGACCCGCTCCATTGGCTCGGGTCTCATTGAGCCTAGCTTTCAATTCGGCCATTTTTGCAACCACAATCGGATCCACGCGGCGCAATTGCGTGGTAATCTGCGAAATGCTGTTGGAGAGATTAGCCAGCTTCTCTATGGCGTGAACTATTTCACTAAACGTGCCTCGCTGTACCCGCGCTAGCTTTTGTTCCTGTTTTATTGGGAGGATATGAGTTGTCAGTGTCGCGGCCAAGGCGTCACAGCAAGTATTTAGTGCTCTAGTCATATCGGCGGAAGCGTCAGGCGGATGATGCGTCACGAATGCAAAATGTTGCTGACGGAGGCTATCTCGTGCCTGTTTGATCGCTTGAATGGCACTGTTAATATTGACTTTATTCTCAGGGCTTAATGTTGATTCATTGTGTCTATACTGCGTAAGCTTGAGCAATGTAGCTGAGCATGCCGCAGCAATGTTTACGAATCGCCTGACTATATAATAATCATGTTCATTGTATACATCGTCGTCGTTGTTGTAAAAACCGAGCCAGCGATTTGCCATGGAATCATAAACGAATTTACTTTGCTCAGGATTAAGGTAGCTCAGTACTTCGTTAAAATCATATTCTGATCTAATCATGTCTGGCAGTATGTCCAGCATGGATTCAGCCAGGCTTGTGCGTTGCAGAGGGTTAAGCCCAGACATGACATCGGAATATGCACGAAAATCCAAACCATACAAATTATACCTCCAAGGTGGCAGTCTGTCCCGCATGGATTCACACAGGTTGGTGATCTGCTCAGGGGTAAGCCATTGCAGTATAGCGAGAAACTCATGGTGGTTTTTGATCTTGGCTGGCAGTCTGTCCTTCATGGCCTCATACACGCTTGTCCGTTGCTCAGCGGTAAGTTTTTTCATTACAGAGCTAAAACTCTCTGCTGAGAAATAACTCCTCATGCCTGGCTGTCTGTTTATCGTGGATTCCCACAGACGTGTGATCTGCTGAGGGGTAAAGTGTTTCACTATGCAGAGAAAATCTAACCGTGATTGGATGATGGCTGACGGTCTGTCTATCATGGATTCAAGCAGGCGTGCGCGCAGCTGAGGGCCAAGGAATGGCAGTAAATTGAGAAAATCATCCAGTGATTGGATGATGGCTGACAGTCTGTCTATCATGGATATAAGCAGGCTTGCGCACTGCTGAGGGCTAAGGAATCCCAGTAAATTGGGAATATTATCCGGTGATCGGATGATGGCTGGCAGTCTGTCCTTCATGGACTCACAGACGACACCAAATTTTTCCACATCCAGACTAATCAGTAATGCGCCCAGGTCAGCCGCGTTGTGAAGCCATTTCGCGACTATTTTGTCAGCCATGACCGTCAAAAATGCCTTGAGTTGTTCCAGCGGGGTTACAATGGCAAAGATAACAAGGTTGTCTAGTGTTCGCAGTTGCGTGATGGTTTCATTTTTTAGCGCCTCATTCTCCAACACCTCGGTGATTTCTGAAGGACTTAAGGACTGGAAAACGGTCAAGTCAGCTGGTAATCTGACGTGAATCTCCACCCCGAGTGCCTCGAGTAATGGCACGCTGATGCCCAATGCGTCGCGGCCGCCCTGATAAGTATTTTCTTTAATAGCCTGGTTAAGGTCTGCTTTGGCCGTTTCAAATTGCGCCATGGCAACACGAATGAGGTCACTTCCTAGATTTTCACTGAGAGAGATACTACTTAACAACACGTTATGACCGCTCATCGCCGTAATCAACCCTGCTCGACGTGAGGCAATGCATGTACTCAGGTTTTGTGTGGCATTGACTTTTGAGTTCGAGCTTAAATCCAGAAGGGTTTGAATCTCCTTCATCAAGCCCGCAGGAATTCGTTTTTTTGCATTAGCGTCCAGCGTATCGAAGTACTCCATGAAGGTAATGATAGCGGGATAGGCGCCGCTGGCAGCATTGTCATGAACCCCACGCCCTCCATGCGCAGCATTAATGTATAACTGCTGACACAATTGACTCAGCTGGCCTAGCAGATTGCTTTTGTCACAGGCTAGCGCAACATAAGCCTGCTTTTTATCCCCCACCGCTTCTGTCAAGGGTGAGTGCATCGTCAGGCGCAACAGCTCCTGAGGGGACACATAACCCACGCCCCCACTCACAAGATGAGAAGGTAGCCTGTTATCAAAATATGGGTTCCCCAACTGTACCGCCGCCGCGTCTAAAGTAAGCTCTGTGAGCAATTTAACGGGCAGGAGGTAGAGTCCGCCCTCGCCTAAGATGTGCGTTTGCAGCAGGGTTGCAATGTGCGCCTCGGTATTTAAAGCCTTGCCATTTAAATTATCATATTTGTCCTCACGGTAGGATTCCAGTGCTAGCGTGGGCATGAGCAGTTGAATAGCGAGTTGATCGGTATTGACAGCAACATAGACTGCCACAGAAATTAATAATTTCGTGATATCTGAATCAGGCCTTGCCGTATAGCTTAATAGCGTGCCTAGGGTCTGTGTGTGGTTGTCTTCCAACAGGGTTTTGAGCGCCCGAAATAATTCCGGCGTATTATCCGTGTGCTGAGTTAAAATGAGGTTAAGTTTCTCTAGGACTTGCTTTCCCCCGGCAACGGTGATTCTGTCATGTAATGTCTCCGGCGTGCCGAAACCCATGTAGGTGGTGGTTATTTTTGTAGTACGTTCCCTGATTTCTAGAATGTCCATGTTAGTAGCCTTTTTATTTGGGTGTATCTGAAGTATAGGTCGTGAATTCAAATTTATCCAGATTGGCCAGTGCGTGTGCAAAATTCCCGTTATACAGCCTTCTACCCCTCTTCCGACCGCACGACCACCTCTTTACGGCATGGCTCAAATCCTGTGAACACATTGATTGCGCTTTTCACTGCAACAACATGATTTAAATAATAATATCATGTGTTTTAATAAAAGAGGTGTTCACTAAAACAGGTACTTTTTAAGCCATTACCAAAATTCATCCACGCCTCACCCATGCATCATCTGCTCAATATACCGCCGGCACGTCAACGGCTTGTTCAGGTAATTGATAAACTGACGCGAGCCGCCTGTGCCGGTAATAATCAACGCGCCGTAATTAAATATACTACCCACTATGGATTGCCTGATATCAACACACTCCACTTTACTTATCGGAATATCGATGGTTTGCCGAACCAAAATACCGGTACACAGAATGACCTGTTTATTTTTGATGATCAAATAGGACGACAAGTAGGTCAGTCCGGTCATAACAAGCCACAACAAGGCACAAATACCCAGCACATACGACGGAACACGTAATGCCGAGTAGGCAACGGCCACGTAGAGAATGGCGCACAAAAGCAGTATAGGGCCTAAAAAAATAATCAAATGAAGGTGAGCCTGATAGACGATGTTATTATCGTTCGATGACGAACTTAAGGCAGTGTTTTCTATCATGGATAATCCTCGGTAGCGTTATAGTGATATAATACGACATGTAAAATAATAAGCCTAGATATAATAATAAGCCAATCATTATAGAGAATAGCACATGCGCCACATAACCCGTTGTTTAAACCCACGATTAGTGGAAATCTGTCAGCGCGCAATTAAACTTGAGGAGCTGAATGAAAAAATATCCAGCTATTTACCGGAAACCTTGCGTGAGCACTGCCATGTTGGCAGCTTTACCAACGGCTGCCTAGTATTGATAACCAATGATCCAGTTTGGGCTCATCAGTTACGTTATGCCCTGCCAGAGCTGCGCGATAAACTGCGCAGCGAGGCAGACATTCATCAACTGGCTTTCATCAAGGTAACGGTGGTCTCTAAACATTAAACAGAAAATGCATCACATCCCCGTCGCACACGACATAGGTTTTGCCTTCCAGACGCATCTTTCCAGCTACTTTCGCTTTCTGCTCACCACCACTGCTAATATAGGCATCATAGGCTATCACTTCTGCTCGAATAAAACCTTTTTCAAAGTCCGTATGAATAACGCCTGCCGCTTGTGGTGCGGTGGCACCGCTTCTCACAGTCCATGCACGAACTTCCTTAACACCGGCCGTAAAATAGGTCTGTAAACCTAATAACGCATAGCCTGCACGAATAACGCGATTTAAACCCGGTTCGGTCAAACCTAAATCATCCATAAATTCTTGCCGGTCTGCCTCGTCTAGCTCAACCAGTTCAGATTCAGTAGAGGCACACAAGGCGACAACGCGCGCGTTTTCAAGTGCTGCCATAGCGCATACTTTGTCAAGCAAAGGGTTGTTTTCATAGCCATCATCAGCCACGTTTGCAACATACAATACAGGCTTTGCCGTCAACAGGAATAACCGCTGACAAACCTGCACTTCTTCAGGCGAAAGTTCCAGCGTACGCACCGGATTACCGACATCAAGGTGCGCTTTAATTTTTTCAAGTAGCTGTTGTTCAAAGGCCGCGTCCTTGTTTCCGCTTCTACTGAGCTTAGCCGCTTTGTGTAATGCGCGTTCCACGGTATCCATGTCAGCAAGGGCTAATTCTGTGTTGATGATCTCAATATCACTCAAAGGGTCAACACGTCCTTCAACATGAACTATATTGGTATTCTCAAAGCAACGCACCACGTGTGCGATGGCATCTGTTTCACGAATATTGGCAAGGAACTGGTTGCCTAAACCTTCGCCACGGGAAGCACCCTTGACAAGGCCTGCGATATCAACAAATTGCATCACAGCCGGTTGAACCCTTGCAGGCTTTACTATGTTACTCAAGGCATCCAAACGTGGATCAGGTACCGTAACCACACCGACGTTCGGCTCTATGGTACAAAAAGGATAATTTGACGCTTCAATACCTGCCTTTGTCAGCGCATTGAACAAAGTGGATTTTCCAACGTTTGGCAGACCCACTATTCCACATTTAAAACCCATGTCATACCTCGTTAGTTAATATTGATCAAATTCATCGCCGCGGCCATAGTGCCCGTCAAAACCGTCCCAATGGCATCCACGCCGCGATCAATTGCGTCAAAGATCAATTGTCTGTCCTGTTGTGATGGCTTTCCCAACACATAATCCAAAACTAGGTCCTTGTGACCAGGATGACCAATACCGACACGCAAACGATGAAAATCAGTGCTTCCCAAAAGGCTGATAATATCGCGCAAACCATTGTGACCACCATGGCCACCTCCGGTTTTCAACTTAAGGCGCCCCGTGGGCAGATCAAGCTCGTCGTGCACGACAAGCAGCTCTTCTGGTTCGATACGATAAAATACGCAGACAGCACGCACCGGAAATCCACTATGATTCATAAAGGTCAACGGCATAAGTAGTTTGGTAGCCGCATCAGGTAGTCCTAAATCGGCTAATTCGCATTGCATTTTTTTGTCAGATTTAAAAGCGGCATGGTGTCGTTTCGCCAAAGCATCTACAAACCAGCCGCCCGCATTATGTCGCGTGTGTTGGTAGGCAGCGCCAGGATTTCGTAATCCGACAATTAGTTTAATTGACATAAAGCATCATACTCTTACAAAATTGGTGGGCACGCTGTGCTTTGCCCACCCTACTTCGTGCATTTTATTGTAGGGTGGGCAAAGTACCGCGTGCCCACCAAAACAGCTTTACTCTGCTGTTTTATCAGCAGCTGCTTCTACCGCTGCATCTTCAATCACTTCCTCAGCGGCGGCGTCTGTTTCCAAATCGCTAACATCCACTTTGCTAACGTGAATACTAACCACGGGATGATCATGATCACCGATAGTTGGATCGATAGCTAACTGAACATTTTTAGGCAAAATAAGATCAGACATATGCAACACGTCATTCATATTCATATTTGCAAGATTAACTTCAATAAACTCTGGCAAATATTTAGCCTGGCAACGTACTTCAACCTGATTCATTGTGTGCGTAACCAATCCACCATCGTTAACACCAGGTGCTGCATCTTGATTAATAAAATGCAATGGAATCATTTTAACCAATACATCTTTGGCAGAAACGCGTTGCAAATCCATGTGCATAATCACAGGTTTGTAAGGATGGCGTTGTAAATCCTTCAGAATCACGTGCTCAATTTTACCATCAACAGACAAATTGAAAACACTAGAATAAATACTTTCTGATTCCAGAGCCTTGATTACCTTGTTATGTAATAAATCAATAGCCTGAGGTTCTTTTCCACCACCGTACAATACACCGGGTACTTTATTTTCAAGACGACGCAGGCGGCGGCTCGCACCTTTCCCCATGTCGACTCGTGTTTTTGCTTCTAACATAATTGATGACATTGATAGTCTCCGTAAAATAAATCCATTAACCCTGCGACCAGGTTAAACATATAAAAACCAATTTGAACTCAAACAGAACAAAAAGACCTTGTTAAGGTGGCGTAGTATACAATAATTTAAATTCAACTTGAAGTCGGAACAGAACTTTAATAGAATATGACACTTTGTTGAACCAGACGGGCGAGTCGGTTAGGGCGAGTCGGTTAGGCACGTTGGAGAATAGTTTATGTATGCAGTAATAAAAACAGGCGGCAAACAATACCGCGTTCAGGAAGGCGAAGTCATTAAGTTTGAAGAACTCACGGCTGAAGTGGGCAGTAGCTTTCAATTTGTTGAAGTACTGATGATTGCTGATGGTGATAACGTAACGTGCGGTACACCATTCATTGCCAATGCGGTTGTTCACGCTGAAATCGTTGAGCATGGCCGTCACAAGAAAATTAAAATCATCAAATTCCGTCGTCGTAAGCACCATATGAAACAAATGGGGCATCGACAAAATTACACACAGGTAAAAATTACCGCGATCAGCAGCAAGTAGGAGGGTATAACGAATGGCTCATAAGAAAGCAGGTGGTAGTACGCGCAACGGCCGCGATTCGAAACCAAAGTATCTTGGTGTGAAACGCTCGGGCGGTCAATTTGTTAATGCGGGTGAAATTTTGGTGCGTCAACGCGGCACGCGTTTACATGCTGGAGAAGGCGTAGGCCTTGGTCGTGATCATACCTTGTTCGCAAAAATGACAGGACTGGTTAAATTTGTTGTTAAAGGTCCAAAAAATCGTAAATATGTTACGATTGATCCTGTTGAAATGGTATAATTTAGATAATCCTTCAGCTCCCTCCACCACGTCGTCCCGAGCGTAGCGAGGGATCTCCCATGAATTCAGGAGATCCCTCGCTACGCTCGGGACGACGTGGTAGAGGGAGCTTTTTTTTAGAGTTGAAATCAAACATGCGATTCGTCGATGAAGCAATCATTAAAGTAGAAGCAGGCACGGGCGGTCACGGTTGCCTCAGTTTTCGCCGAGAAAAATTTATCCCGTTCGGCGGTCCTGATGGCGGTGATGGCGGTAATGGTGGATCGGTATACCTGGAGGCCGATAAAGACCTCAATACCTTGGTTGATTTTCGCTACAAACGCAATTACAAAGCTGACAATGGCGAATGTGGCCGAGGTGCTAATTGCGCTGGCAAAGCCGGTGAATCGTTAATGATTAGAATCCCAGTTGGCACGCTGGTCTATGATGCTGATACAGATGAGCTTCTCGGCGATATTCGTGTAGCGGGCACCCAATTGCTGGTAGCCCAAGCCGGCTATCATGGCATAGGCAATGCGCGGTACAAAAGCAGCATCAACCGCTCGCCTCGGCAAACCAGTAATGGCAAGCCCGGTGAAATACGTCAGTTGCGTCTTGAACTACGCGTATTGGCTGATGTGGGGCTGCTTGGTCTTCCCAATGCAGGTAAATCAACCTTAATTCGTGCCGTTTCGAGCGCGAAACCCAAAGTAGCCGATTACCCTTTCACAACGTTGCACCCAGGCCTTGGCGTGGTCAGTGTGGGGCCTTACAAAAGCTTTGTGATGGCGGATATTCCAGGTTTAATCGAAGGCGCATCCGAAGGCGCAGGCCTTGGGCATCGATTCCTCCGACATTTATCACGCACCTGCGTGTTATTGCATGTCATCGACGTAGCACCCCTAGATGAAAGTGATCCGGTCAAATCAGCCAAAGTCATTATCAATGAACTGGCGGCCTATAATCCCGACTTGCTGGATAAACCCCGTTGGCTGGTATTGAATAAAATCGACATGCTGCCGGATGAAGACATTCGTGCAGAGACGGTAAAGCACATTATCGATGGACTGAACTGGCAAGGCCCTGTTTTCAAAATCGCAGCCATTCGCAGCGAAGGCACGCAACAATTATGTTACGCGCTGATGCAACTGATTGATGAGATGAAACAAGCGGGCGCGTAACCACCTAAAAAAAACCCGCGCAAGCGCGGGTTTTTTAATTCACACACGGAATTTATTCGTGGCTATCAGCATCAGCAGCAGGCTCCGCAGCAGCAGCAGGCTCCGCAGCAACAGCAGGATGTGTGTCTGTAGCTACTGGAGTAGTTTCAGTTTTAGCAGGTTCAGCAGCAGGTGTTTTTGACGCATCTTCACCACAAGCAACAAGCAATAAACCCATCAATCCAGCAACAACCAACATCGTTAAACGTTTCATACCCTTCTCCTTCATTTTTATTATCAATTAAAAGGGGGGGCTAGCCCCCCAAAAAAACGCTACCCAAACAAGGCTTTTAAAAATTTACATTAATTGAGCCAGTTAATCAAGTTATTTTGTCTAGCTCTGATTAATTTGCTACACTTCTGACATATTTATCATAAGGCATGTCATGTCAACAACCAACACCCCCATGATGCAACAATACCTGCGTATCAAAGCCGGCTATCCCGATATGCTCTTGCTCTATCGTATGGGTGACTTTTATGAATTATTTTTTGACGATGCAAAACGTGCGGCCCTTCTGCTGAATCTAACGCTGACTCATCGTGGGCAATCTGCAGGAATGCCGATTCCGATGGCCGGCGTGCCTTATCATGCCGTGGAAAATTATTTGGCACGCTTGCTTAAACAAGGCGAATCTGTTGCCATTTGTGAACAAATTGGTGATCCTACCACAAGTAAAGGGCCTGTTGACCGAGCCGTTACACGTATTATTACACCAGGCACATTGACCGATGAGGCATTGCTTGAAGCCAAACAAGACAACGTGCTCTTGGCTATTTACCAAAAACGCCAACAATTTGGACTTGCCTGGGTTGATTTAAGCGGTGGCCGTTTTCATTTGCTAGACGTGGCAGGTGAAGATCAACTTCTTGCCGAAGTTACCCGCTTGCAACCTGCCGAAATTTTACTGCAAGAATCGTTCACACCGCCTAACCTGCGGGAATTATCAACCATTAAAGTACGCCCGGAATGGGATTTTGATCTGAAGCGCGCTCACAATTTACTTTGTGAACAATTTAAAGTAAGCAATCTCGGTGCATTTGGCGAACAAGACTACCCTAACGCCTTCCCTGCCGCGGGCTGTTTACTGGCCTATTTACAAATTACCCAACGTCAGTCTCTGCCTCACTTAACGGCCATCACCCTTGAGCAATCAGAAGACTACTTGCAACTGGATGCCGCAACCCAGCGCCATTTGGAATTATTTACCAATAACCACGGCACGCGCGATAACAGTTTACTTGCGAACATTGACCACACAGCCTGCGCCATGGGCAGTCGCTTGTTAAAGCGCTGGTTGGGACGGCCATTACGCCAACATGCCACCCTGCAACTACGTCAGCAAGCCATCACGGAACTATTAGATAAAAAACAAAGCACTGTCTTGCATCCACTGCTACGCCAAGTATGTGATGTGGAGCGCATCGTTTCACGCATTGCGTTAAAATCAGCCCGTCCTCGCGATTTATTACAATTACGTCAAACGCTAGGCTTGCTTCCCGAGCTCCACGCGTCCATCTCAAACAATCAAGCCAGTCTGATGACAACCCTAACCCACCAGCTGAATCCTCTACCCACTTTACACCTGCTACTCAGCAGTGCACTGGTAGACAATCCACCCATGCTGATTCGCGATGGTGGTGTGATTGCCGCAGGCTTTGATGAAGAACTCGATGAACTGCGTGAACTGAGTGAAAATGCCACAGATAAATTATTGGCGCTGGAGCAAGCTGAAAAACAGCGCTCAGGTCTATCCACCCTGAAATTTGGTTACAATCGCGTACAAGGCTACTTTATCGAGCTGTCTCGCGCGCAATCAGAAAAAGTACCACTTAACTATCAACGCAAGCAAACCCTGAAAAATGTTGAACGCTACATTACACCTGAGTTAAAAGCGTTTGAAGACACCGTATTGTCTGCGCAAAGCAAAGCGCTTGCACGCGAAAAATGGCTCTACGAATGCCTGCTGGACGAGCTCCACCAGTCTATTGCCGATCTCACCCAAATCGCGCACGCAACGGCTCAGCTTGACGTGCTCAGTAACCTGGCCGAACGCGCCAGCTCGCTGCGGTGGCACTGTCCCGAATTGGTTAACGAGCCCGGCATTACCATTCATGCCGGAAGACATCCGGTTATCGAACAAATTTTACAAGATAAATTCATCGCCAATGGTCTTGATTTACACCCCTGTCAAAACGTTCTGCTGATTACAGGCCCCAATATGGGGGGAAAATCAACCTACATGCGTCAAAATGCCCTGATTGTATTGCTCGCACATATTGGCAGTTTTGTTCCCGCGAGTCATGTGCGTCTGGGGCCCATTGATAAAATTTTCACCCGCATCGGCGCCAGCGACGATCTTGCTTCAGGCCGTTCAACGTTCATGGTTGAAATGACCGAAACCGCACACATCCTGCGCCAAGCCACGGCTCAAAGTCTTGTATTGATCGATGAAATTGGTCGCGGCACCAGCACTCACGACGGCATGGCGCTAGCTTATGCCTGCTGCGCTTATCTTGCCAATACCATAAAAGCCTACACGTTATTTTCTACTCACTATTTTGAACTCACCACCCTACCCCAAGAATTTTCCTGCATACGCAACGTACATCTGGCAGCCATACTGACCAACGGCAGCATCGCTTTCCTTTACCATGTAGAGCCAGGACATGCCAGCAGGAGTTATGGTTTGGAGGTTGCAGCGCTTGCAGGCATTCCCGCTGAGGTATTGGCATTGGCTAACCGGCAGTTAGTACGTGCACAGGAAAAAGTTAGGATCGCGCCCGGAATAACAAATGGATGTACTGATGGATGAATTAAATGATTTATTGAAATCTGTATGGGGCCCTCAAAAATGGATCCTTGAAGGCTGGAATCAAATCACAGATGCTGAAAAACAGATCATTAAAATTCGTTTGGATGACATGTTTAAAAATGGTCTTCCTTTTGAAATCCTGCATGATAAGTTGATTTACATTCATATATTTGCATTCTTGGCGCAGGTAAACGTCATTGCCATCCAGATCCCATTGAAATTTGAATCAAAAATGACCACGCTTGCGTTACGGCAGCAGATGCAAACACAATTACTCGATGAAATTTTTCATTCACTAATCTTCAGCAAGATTCTTTATTTGCTATGTGAGCCTTATGCCTATCCACCCAACTATGCTGAGAACGTAAAAAAATTCTGCGATTTCATTCGTGATGAGGCGTGTCATAAGGTGGCTGCTGTTCTGCTAAACTTAGTAGCCGAGGGGTGGATTCAGGAGCTGTTTAAATGCTTGCAGCAACACAATGTTGCACCCAAGGTATTTGACGCCATTCTTGAGGATGCGAGTCGTCATGTAAGTGAAACTGATTTGTACTGTCAGGTTGGCCTACCTGATAAGACACAAATAGCGCCGAAACTTGCGTGTCTTGAAGAATTATTAGTGTCGTGCATTTTTTATCACTACAACATGAGCATGTCGATGACTAGTCTGATTGGGCAGTCTGGTATGTGTGATTATTTACATTTGCTGAACCAAAAACATAAGCGGCAATTGAAAAGGATAGATCTGAAGCCCGGTAATAAATGGCGATCATCCATGCAACGGATTCCAGACTTATTAGGACGTATGCAACAGAAAACTACTGACTCACTTGAAATTGAAATGAGTCCAGTTCGTAAACTTCTTATGACTCAGTGGAACGATCCTGTCGATCCAACAATGGTCGGGCAGTTTAATCTGGATATTACTTGCCTTGATTTTTTTAATAAAAAATATCCGCCTGAAACGTTGACGACACTTATGTTACAAACAATCAGTCAATTGCTGGTGGATTATCCTGAATACCAAGTATTTATGCGTGATAAAAAACTCTACCAGCATCAAAATGCCAGAGTAAGCCTTGTTGTAAAATTACCCGGGTGCGCCGACCAAATGGGTACTATTACTTTTCAGGATTGCCATAAATTAACAGTACAGGCATTGTCTGCCAGAATAAAACAGATTGTTGCAATGATGGTCTATTGTTATAAAAAACGCGAACAGGTGGAAAATGAGCACCCAGGGATAGCGTCTCTATATGACAATTTATTGGATGAAATGAAAGATCCTGTCTATCGTCCTGTTCTTCCAGAAGTTCCTGGTGTTTGTTTGAGTAACAATGGAGCGGCAGGTTATATACAGGGAACATCGCCATTATTATCTAACGAAACGTCAAAAATCACGTTATTTGAAGTTCAGCGAACGCCAGTTTGGAGTAAAATCAGTAATACGTTTGAAGCACGGGATTTATTGCCAGTGTCAGTTAGTGTTGATCATCGTGTGTATGGTGGCGATTTACCCACGCCAAAAGCTTTGACGGAAATCTTCCAGGATGTGTTCCAACGCATGAACCCCTATGAAAAGACATGGCTTAAAATGAATAAGGACGAGTGGCTGATAAAAAAAATGGTGGACAGGTTACTGGCTGAAAATCTGGAGTTCGGCTACATGACCCTAATGACGCTACAAACGATGTGGCCTGAATATATAATATACGCATTAAAGAGTTATGGTTCCTTCAAAAATAATTTACTTAGTGCCATTAGCCAGGCTGTCCCATTTAACTAAAAACTTTATGGTGTTAACACATGCAAACCATCCCACTCCGATTAAAACGTTTACGCCGCACCCCTACCGTGCGTGCCATGCTGCGCGAAACACATCTAGCAAGCGCGCAATTTATCGCGCCCTTATTCATCAGTGAGACACTGGAACAAAAACGTGAAATAAACGCGATGCCCGGTCAATTTCAATTAACACTGGATTGCCTGCCCGCAGAGATAGAAGCCCTCACCACGCTGGGTATTCCTGCGGTATTATTATTTGGTATTCCAGCTCATAAAGATGCTGAAGGGACGGCCTCACTAGTGGATACGGGTATTATTCAACAAGCCATTCGCAAGATTCGTAGTGTGAATAAAGATATCGTTATCATTGCAGACGTGTGTTTGTGTGAATACACAGACCACGGGCATTGTGGTGTCTTGCAGGATGAAACCATCGACAACGATGCAACCCTGAAACGCTTAAGCGAACAAGCCGTCAGCTTTGCCGACGCCGGTGCTGACTGGGTAGCGCCCAGCAGCATGACCGATGGCATGGTAGCCGCGATTCGTCATGCTCTGGATAAAGCAGGCCATCAAGATATTGCTATTTTAAGTTATGCGGTAAAATACAGCTCCTGTTTTTACGGTCCGTTTCGAGAAGCAGCTCAAGGTGGGCCACAATTTGGCGATCGATTGGCCTATCAAATGGATCCCGCCAACGCATCAGAAGCTATCCGTGAGGCCGCATTGGACATCGCCGAAGGCGCTGACATGCTCATGGTCAAGCCCGCCATGAGCTATCTTGATATCATCTACCGCGTGAAGCAACGCTTCCCGGACGTGCCGCTGTGTGCCTATCAGGTTAGCGGCGAATATTCCATGCTCAAAGCCGCCGCAGCACTTGGTTTAATCAATGAAGAACACGCCATGCTGGAAAGCTTGATCGCCATTAAACGCGCGGGTGCAGATTTGATTATTTCATATTTTGCGAAAGATGTAGCAAGGTTGTTGGGCAGGGGGGGCCCATTTACATCATCTCCAGCACCTCATGCAATTGCTTCACCGCGTGCACCTCAATCCCCATCGGCTGTTTAGGCGCATTGGCAAACGGCACAATGGCGCGTTTAAACCCATGCTTAGTGGCTTCTTTCAAACGTTCCTGACCACTTTGAACCGGGCGAATTTCACCCGCCAGCCCTACTTCACCAAAAATGATGGTTTCGCTATCAAAAACACGGTTTCGCAAGCTGGATACAACCGCTGCGAGGAGTGCCAGATCGCTGCCCGTTTCAGTGACTTTAATCCCACCGACTACGTTAACAAATACGTCTTGATCAAATGTTGCGATACCGCCATGGCGATGCAACACGGCGAGCAAAATAGCCATGCGATTTTGCTCAAGGCCGACGGCTAAGCGTCTGGCTTGAGGACCATGTGATTCATCAACTAGTGCTTGCACTTCTACCAACATTGGACGCGTGCCTTCCCATGTCACCATGATAGCACTCCCTGGCGTAGGTACTGGCTGGCGTGATAGAAAGATCGCTGATGGATTGGCAACCTCTTTCAAGCCCTTGTCTGTCATGGCGAACACGCCCAATTCATTCACCGCACCGAATCGGTTCTTAATCGCGCGGATAATCCGAAAACGGCTGTCACGCTCACCTTCAAAATACAACACGCAATCAACCATGTGTTCCAAAACTCTTGGTCCTGCCAATGCACCGTCTTTAGTGACGTGCCCCACTAAGAACACCGCTGTTTGCGTCATTTTGGCAAATCGCACCAATTGAGCAGTTGCCTCCCTTACCTGACTCACACCACCAGGGGCTGAGTTAATGGTGTCGGTAAAAATAGTTTGTACCGAGTCAATCACGATCACGCGGGGTTTTTCTTTTTGAGCATGGGCTATGATCGTTTCCACTTGCGTTTCCGCCAGCAAACGCAAACCATCCAACGGCAATTGCAGGCGCTTGGCTCGCATGGCGACCTGTTGCAACGACTCTTCACCGGTCACATACAGTACATTTTGCTGTAGCGATAAATTAGCCAGTGTTTGCAACAAGATGGTTGATTTGCCAATGCCAGGATCACCGCCAATGAGCACTACCGAGCCATCAACCAAACCACCACCCAAAACCCGATTCAATTCAGATAACCCACAATCCATGCGCACGTCACTATCAATCACCACCTCACTGAGACTCATCACGGCTGAACGCTGATTCGCATAATTTCCCAAGCGAGCTTGCCTGCCTGCGGACGCCACGCCCTCCTGGGTGACAGCATTCCACGCGCCACATTGCGTACACTGCCCCGCCCACTGTGAACAAACAGCGGCACATTGATTACAGATAAACCGGGTTTTAATTTTCATGTCATGAATACCTTGGTGAACTAATAACAGGATTAAATCTATTAATCATTATCAAGCTCTAACATTTTTATCTGCGGCAAAGCAACCAATCCACTCAAATCACCGTACATACCCACCGTATTTGTAATCACTTTCTTAATCTGTTTTTCCCGCTCAGCCCAAATTTTCTCATATGCCATACGTTCTTTTTTCAAACTCGCATCCATACTGGTAAATGCTTCAACAATAGCCTCAACGCGCTGTTTGAACTCAACTCCTGTTAAATAACTATAGAGGACTTCCATCTTTTCATTCTTACCAACCGACATGGTTTTTTCACGCGTAACAGACTCCAAATTTATTCGCAGCGCTGTTGCCAGTGGAATAATAAGTTTGATATCGCAAATCCAGACGCCATTACGGAATATGAATCCTTTTACGTCCTCTGGGAGGGTGGCTGATACGATGACGGCTAAGTCTGCTTTAATTGCACGTTGATCATCTTTGAGTTTTTGTATCCAATTTTCATTCCATGATTTGGTTTTTTTTGTTTCCCATACGATCTGTCCGCATAACCGACCTGTTCGATCAATCACTTTTTGAATAATGTCAGCTCCTGTAACGCCGGTTGGTACAGGTATAATTTCATCATGAGGGAATTCGGCTTTTAGCAATTCTTCCAACTCAAGCTCTAATACTTCACCTTGAGATTTTTGTGACCCTTGCTCTAGCTTGCGCGCAAGATCGTCTTTTGCTTTGATTGCATCAGTCAATTGCTTTTTTAATTGAGCAACAATGTATTGTTGTTCTTCTGCAGCTTTTTTTGAGGCCTCTTCTATATAAGCCGTTTTTGCATCTTCTAGCTGACGCATTTTTTCCAGCTCAAAGGCTTGCTTGTCGTCTTCCAGTTTGATTTTGTCGTATCGTAACTCGATTTCATTTTTTATGGCTTGTTGTAATTTTTCATCTTTATTTTTTAGTTGCTCTTCCAACAGCATGGTCATTGAGCTTTGTTCTTTCTCAGCTTCTGTTTTGGCCTCTTTGAAAATTCTTAATTTTTCTGTTTTTAACTGATCAGCAACCTTGCTCGCTATGACTGTATCTATATTTTTTTGATTCTCAGCTATCTCAGCGGCTTGCTTTTTTAATTCTTCATATTTATTAGTTAGCTCTTGTTCCTTGATCCTCTGAGTGACTTCAAAATCCTTTCTGAGTTTTTCTTCAATTTGGTGGGTTAGAACGGCATCAATAGAAATTAAATCCCCACATTTTGGGCACTGAATTTTTTGTTCACTAATAGTCATCATAGTTCCTCTATTATTTTCCTATGGTGAGAAAATACTGGAGAATACTCTAGAATGCAACTTGTATTGGCATTAGATCCAGGGCTGTCAATCTGGTTTAAATATCTGGCCTAAAACGCTATACTGGGCAATTACCGTCAAAAGGAAGACACATGACTAAAACCATTCATTTCGAAAAATCAATTTCAGAGCTGGAGTCGATTGTAATGCAACTGGAAAAAGGTGAGCTATCACTGGAGGATTCACTCAAGCAATTTGAAAAAGGCATTACGCTGGCGCGAAAATGCGAGGAGACATTAAACAAAGCCGAACAAAAAATTGAAATGCTTTCAGCAAGTAAAGCCCCGCTTGACGGCAGTAGTAATGAATAATCAAACCATCGAAAACTACTTGTCACGCCATGAAAAAGTATTGCATGATTTGCTTGATTCAGCCATCATCCCAGCGACTCGCATTAAAGACGCCATGATGTATGCCTTGTTTCCGGGTGGGAAACGCCTGCGCCCTCTTCTGGTCTATTTATGCGGCGAATTGCTTGACGTGGAACTTCGAGCCCTTGATATCATTGCTGCTGCAATTGAGTTAACCCATTGCTACTCCCTGATACATGACGATTTGCCTGCCATGGATAATGACGATCTGCGTCGAGGAAAACCAAGTTGCCATCGTGCTTTTGATGAAGCAACCGCCATTCTTATCGGTGATGGCATGCAGGCCTTTGCTATCGATATTTTGTTAAGCCATTTACCTCAAATTTTATCCTATCCACAAACCGTGAAAATAACGCACGAATTAATCAGAGCCAGTGGTATTCGCGGCATGGTTAGCGGTCAAAGTCTGGATTTATCTGAACTGGCAAAATCAGAAACAAGCGAACATCAATTACGTGAAATTCACATGCTTAAAACAGGCCAACTTATCATGGCCTGCGTTAACATGGTTCTGTCTGCGGGAACGCCGCCCCCATCAATCGAGGCCACACTGCGTGAATTCGCCAAACACCTCGGCCTTGTTTTTCAAATGCAAGATGATTACCTGGATCTGTATAACCTGGGCGATTCGCTTGGGAAAGGTCGCGCATCAGACATGGCCAATCAAAAAACAACGTTTGCTAGTCTGTATGATAAAGATGAATTATTCGCACTCATTAGCCTGCATTTTAAACACGCCGAACAAGCCATGGAGCCCTTTGGAAATCGCAGTGAAAATTTACGACTATTGATAAAAACCTTGCAATATCGTGAATAAAAACCAAAAAGGCCTTGACAGAAAACCCGCACATCATTAAACTTCGCTACTCTTTTTGGGGTTATAGCTCAGCTGGGAGAGCGCTTGCATGGCATGCAAGAGGTCGGCGGTTCGATCCCGCCTAGCTCCACCATAGACTGTAATGACTATGGAAGAAAGTTACATGTCCCCATCGTCTAGAGGCCTAGGACACTGCCCTTTCACGGCGGTAACAGGGGTTCGAACCCCCTTGGGGACGCCAACGCAGGCACTGTATCATAATCGTTCAAAAATCGTTCTTGTATTAAACCCAAACAAACGTTCATGCATGCGATAAGCATATTCATCTGTCATGTTGGCAATATAATCACACACCACGCGAAGTGCTGCCACGTCATCAATCGCCTCACCAAACAAAACGCGATTTTTGTTATCCAGCAAACTTACAGGGTTCGAACTAATAGCTTCAAACAAGCGCTGAACAACCGTTTGGCCCCCATATTCAAACGTGCGTGCTTCCTGTGAGTCAATCACGTAACGATAAATGCATTGCATTAAATAATCCAGCAGAGCCCTTGCTTCCGGTATCAAGCATAAGTTGTATTTTAACAGCCGATTCTCAAACGCCTCATGAGTCACGCGGACGGACGTTGCTGTGATAAAATAATTTACCATCTCCCCTATCGCCTGTTTGCGCAAATGCAAAGCTTGATTAAACAACGAGTCCAATAACAGGTCTTGATTAAGGCTCAATGCGGTGGCCGTTATCAGCCGCCGAAGCTCAGGCGTGTCCAGATGCGCTCGATTGATTAACCGCAAGTGAATCGCATCCTCAAGGTCATGTACGCCATAAGCGATGTCATCCGCTATATCCATGATAGAGCAATCAAAGGTGTGATAGGCCGCCTTGCCATGTTTATTAGCAAGTGGCGCTACCGCCAACGCCTGAAATAACGGCCTATCAACCTCACTAAAGGGTGAGAGTAACCAATCGATTTCCGGTTGTTCGCAATCAAAATAGCCTTTGGGTGGCAACCAGTCATTGATGCGAATGGTACGATAGGATGACTCATTGACAGAAGGCATAAGTGGCGCCACAACGCGCGACCAGCTCACCGGGTACTTGAGAATACCCAGCAACGCGCGACGTGTTAAATCAAGGCCATAGGCGCCATAACTCGTTTCAACTCGCGTCAACAAACGCAACGTTTGCGCATTCCCTTCAAAACCGCCGTGCGCGCGCATCATGTAATTTAACGCCACCTCGCCACCATGACCAAACGGTGGATGGCCAATGTCATGCAGCAGGCAAATTACACTCATGAGGTCTTCGTTAGGCAGTAAACCTGCCAAGGTATTTTCCTGATGGGTTAACGTAAAATGACGCGCAATACTGCACCCAATGGATGAGACTTCAAGCGAATGGGTTAAGCGCGTGCGATGAAAATCACCCTCGTCCGTGCCCAGAATTTGTGTTTTACGTTGTAGCCGTCGAAAAGCCGGACAATGGATAACCCGCGTACGATCACGCTCGTACGGCTCCCGATGATCCTGACTGCCTCGTTGATGCGTTTGGCCTGAGCGGCGATGAGTCCACATAAAATACCTTGCTAATCGTAAAGGGATACTTTATGCCATTGGGACGAGAAAAACAAATTGGACGTTATTCCTGCGCGCTCCCTAATAACCATTTCCAAATCGGAATCACATTGATTTTATAGCCAGATTGTTTTTTATTGCTAGGCTCTCGCATAACAGAAATGGTCTCTTCTTCATCCTCTGTCAAAATAAAGCCTTCATTCAATGAATACCGCTCAAGGGCTTCCACTAAACCATCAATTTCTCGCTGTCGTGTTGCGGGGTCTGCAATGCTTTTACAGACTTGAATGGCCATCAGCATCACGCCATTTTCTCGAATCAAGAAATCACATTCTTTCATTTCCCTATGATAATAAATATCAAAATTACGTCGTTTTAATTCGATATACACCATATTCTCCAACATACGGCCAATATCCTCACTAAAACGAAACCCAATGATTTTTGCAAGAACATGATCGATAAAATACACTTTTTTTGGAGACTGCATTTGTAATTTCACAGATTCACTGTAACGACTCACAAAAAAGCACAGGTAACTGTTTTCAAGGTATCCGCAATAGTCTGACACGGTCGTTGCACTGCCAATTCCTAATAATTTGCGCAGAGCATTATACGTCATTTCCTTGCTGCAATTACTGGCAAGATAAAAAACAAGCGCTTTGATTGGCTTGGGATTCGATAATTTATAACGAGAAACAATATCTCGATACAAGATACCCTCAAAAAGTGAGCGAAGGTAATCTGTTTGTTGGTAACTGATAAATTCTGGGAATCCTCCGAGTTCACAATAATGCCTGAAACAATGTTTAATTTGTCCCGTCTGAATAGTTGATAATGCTACCTGATTCAATAACAAAGGTTCTTTATGATGCAGAAACTCATAAAATGAAAACGGATAAATGGTTAACGAAATGTACCTCCCTGTCAATCGCGTGCCTAATTCTTCACTAAACAATGAGGCATTGGATCCTGTAATGTATATTTTATTACCGGAGTTATACAATCGTCTAACAAACAACTCCCAATCAGGGATATTCTGAATTTCATCAAAATAATATGTTTTTTGCAATCCAAATAATTCAATAAACACCTCTTGAAGCATTTGAAAGTCGGCTATAGCAAAATTAACCAACCGTTCATCTTCAAAGTTAAAATAGTAATCAGCCTCTCGACTTACCTGTCGCAACTGCTGCAATAAAACTGATTTACCGCAACGCCGAATACCGGTTAAAACAATGATTTCCTTATTGACGGATAATGCTTGTAATTTATCCTCCGCTGATCGCTCAATATAGTGAGCAGGCAACATTAAATCGTCGCGCTGATCCTGAACAAGACGCTTTAAAAGATCCGGAGTCATGATTATTCCACCGTTGTATCTATTGATAATGGAAGCATATGACAAAAACCTTCCATTATCAATAGCAACTCACACCATCCACACGCTTCTCGCATGAAACCTTACTAAAGTTTTTTCAACGTATGCAGATATATAATTCAAACGTTCATAATAATAAGGACAATGTCATGTTGACCAAAACGAAACTACTCGCTATCTCTCTCTGTGCGATGAGCATGTCTGCCTGCATGATTGACGGCGGCCAACAGAACAACAGCAATAATGATGCATACCGTTATGAAATTACCCCGCTTTATCCCGAAGGCTATGAAAACACCAACAGCGTAGACACGGATCAAAACGTCTCCAGCCTGAACGTCGTGGTGCCTGAAAGTTATCATGTAGGCGCCTACCAGTCGCCAACACCGCCCAAGGATCTGGATAGAGCCTGGGTAAATGGTCAAAACTCGCAGGACTATACCATCGAGCTTGCGGATGATGAAAAAGCGGCCCGCGTGGCTAACGCATTACAGAAAGCGCCTAAAAGCGAGCACATGGCAGAGGTCAAATATCAACGCGATGGCAAAGCTTATTACAAGGGGCTATATGGCAGCTACCCAAGTGCCGAGGCCGCGCAACAGGCTTTAAGTGCCCTGCCTGCGGATATAAAGCAAGGTGCTGCGGTTAAAACATGGGGACGTGTACAGGAGAATGTTGGTGAATGACCCTAAACCGTTATCATCACCATCACGTTAACCACGCCTGAGCTTTCCGTACGCGCAACCGTGAGTTGCTTAATCGTAAACGCATAACGCTTGCTAACAGACCATAACCACGTCACAAACGCATTGTAAGGCACGTTTTCAAAAGACAATTGAATATCACCGGAACCCGTTTGCTGTAATTGATATGGAAAATGATGAAAGGATGTTGATTTCAATTGAACAGCCAAAACAGTCAACAACTTAGCACTACTTAACGTCTGGGGAGCGGCGGCCGTCTTGTGTTGCTGACGCGCTTTTTGCATCCATGCCAATGTCGTTTGTTTTTCAATTAATTGCTGTGATTTATCATGAACTGCATTGCTCAAGGGAGCTAGGATTAATAAATACAATAGCAACAAAAAACAGCAAACACCGCCGAAACCGAGCACTAGGCGTTCACGCGTGTTTAAATTAGTCCAATGGCTTTTCACAAACGTAACTCCAGTGTGGAAGCGACCTGCTGCTCTAGTGACGCGGCATTGGCTTGTGTGACTTTCACACCGGCCAGGTGCAACCGAAGTTGTAACCCTTCTAGCGCTGCAAAATCCCGAGCCAGCAGGTTTACGGATAATGTTTGATTTTGATAACGTAATTGTTCAATTGTGATCTCATCTTCCTTCATAGCAGCCGCCAGTATGTCGTCCAATTGCCACAAGGTTATGGCATGCCCTGAACGCCCTTTTTTAAGCCATTGCTCCACGCGAAATTTAGGGCTGATAACCTGATGCGCTTGTGGGAAAAATTCACGGTAGATTACTGCAATCTTTTGATCGAGAGAGCTAAGTTTATTGGTTAGTCGATGTGAAACAAAGCCATTTATGACAACAAAGCTAAGCAGCCACAAGCCAGCCAATGCAGCACAGGCCTGCTTCCAACGTATATTGGCATGCTTTAGCATGTTATGTTGCAACTCACCTTGACACAAATTCAATGGCCGGCTCTTGAGTAATCGCTGTGCGACCCACATGTAAAAGGAACCATCCAGTTCAGTCGCCAATTCCCGAGCCCTCATCACGGATTTTAATGCTGGCGCACTATCATCAAACATCATAACAGCCGTCTGATTTGTGCGACTACCAAGATACATGTCGGCAGGAACGGCACTTAATGCACCTTTAAAGGCATCATCATGAATAAGCAAACTGGTTTCACTAATACACGCTTCATCCGTACGCAAGGCAAACCAATCTAACGTGATAGCATCAAAACCAAGCAATGCCTCATCAATACGCGTCATTAAATTCTGCAAAAACGTCTTATCAATCACCGCGACCAGATAACGGTTGTTTTGATAATGTTGTTGGTCAAATACAACATGCACGGCTGTAACGGATTGTGCGACTTGTTCTTCCAAAGCATAGGTAATGGCAGCGCGTGCTTTGCTTTCGCTTAAGCGTGGCAGCTCAACCCAATGCAAGCAGGTGAGTTCCGTTGATAACACAACCACCGTCCGCGCATTAGCTTGCAGCGTCCGGATCGCATCAAAGGTGCGGTTTTCCAATGGCGCGTCCAGTTGACCTTGATCGTCAAGAGACAAGGCATAACAGGATTCATCCGTCAGATGTTGAGCAAACAAAAAACAAGTCGTCGTCACATGGAAATCCTATTCAAGCATGAACAGTCTGTCTTGCAGCCGCCCATTGACGTCCCAATTGCTGCGACAGCAAATAAACCACTAACGCATACTGCGGGCTGGTGTTGTAACGGGTAATCACATAAAAATTAGGGTAGGCAATCCAGTATTCATGGCCTTGTTGTGTCATGAGCTCAATCAAACCCGCTTTGCTAGGATGATTTGCCAATGAACTGAACGGACGTACGCCACCGGAAACCAACTGCCCAAAGCCATAATCCGCCGATTTGCTGTTGGCTCTCAAGTGCTTATACCGTGCACCACGTACAACAGCAGGTTGTGCCACCGCTTGATTCATTTTCCATCCATGTTGATGAAAGTAATTTGCAACACTGCTGATCACATCACGATCTTCATTGATCAAATCAACCCGGCCTTTGCCTGCAAAATTAACGGCGTAAAAACGATAGCTGCTGGGCATGAACTGCGGCTTCCCCATAGCACCGGCGTAGGAGCCCATGTATTTCGTTGCCGAAACCCCGTGCTCACGACACAACAACAAATACTCTCTCAATTCTTTAGAAAAAAATGTCGAGCGTTTTGGATAATCAAACGCCAGCGTCGTCAATGCATCCAGTACCCGGTAATTTCCCTGGTTTTTACCATACATGGTTTCCACACCAATGATCGCAACAATAATATTAGCCGGCACACCAAATTGTTTTTGTGCTTGATCCAGTGCCTTTTGATTGGTTTTCCAGAATTCTAAACCGGCTTCCACGCGAGGTGGAGTCAGGAACAAATCCTTGTAGACATCCCAAGTTTTCTTTTCATAAGGCCTTTCCATGGATGCAATAATTGGCGGCTGAAACACGGCTTCATTTAGCACTGAGGTCAATTGCTTCCTATCAAAATGATGTTTTGTCACCATCTCATTCATGAATACCTGCACATCATGGCGCTGCGTTAATGGCGTATCCGCGTGAACAAAATTGACATTGAACAATACTAGCAGCGCAAAACCTAACTTGCCTAATTGACGCATAAATTATCCTTGTAAACCATTTAAAGGTGATCATCCCTGTATTTTGACTATTTTGCAATCTCATAAGATCAACTCGTTGCTAGTTATTGATTTAATATTACTCAGTGTGCTTATCTTCAAATTAGAAATAACTAGCAACGAGTTGAACATTAGCTGTCAACGCCAAATGGTATCACCAATACATGTACATGTTATTTCCCCTCTCCTGGCGCTGGCGGCGTTTCATCAACGATGCCAGCCCCCTTACTAGCTTCTTTCGGCCGCATCACATTGAGCAGGGCTTTAAATTCGGCCGTCGTTTTAGACACAGCCGGAAATCGTTTGGTAATCTCAAAAATGCTCGCGGAGATTTCGGCCAGCGGTAATATGGTCTTAACGATTTCACTTAACATGCCTTGCTGTACCGGCGCTAGATTTGGTTCCTGTCTTATTGAGAGGATAAACCCTTCCAGTATAGTGGCTATGTTGCTACAGCAAGTAGTCTCTGTTGCCATCATATCGGCGTTGGTCACTTTAGTCCTAGTCCCCATGAATGAAAGATGTTTCTCTCTAAGTCTACCTTGTTCTGTCGTTAACGCTTGAATGGCACTGTTAATGATGACTTTATTCTCCTGGCTTAATAATTCATTGTCTTTATACGGCGCTAGTTTGAGCAATGTAGCTGAGCATGTCGTGTCAATTTCTACGAATCGCTTGACAGCACCAAAACGAGAATCTTCTTCTTCGACAATATTGAGCCAGTGAGTTCCAATGGAATCATGAAAAAAAGTGCGTTGCTCAACTGCAAGGTGTTTCAGTACAGTGCAAAAATTATCCGCTGATTTAATGATTCTTGGCAGTGATGCCTTCATGGACTCACACACGCCTAGGCATTGCTCAGGTGTAAGGTATTGCACTACGGCGCCAAAATCAGCCACTGATTTAATGATGCCGGGCAGTTTGGCCTTCAT